>JAYUOQ010000241.1:0-10754 GCA_043760685.1 Armatimonadota bacterium
CCAGTTCAAATAGGCTCGATATCGACTGTCAATTTCAAGTCGCAAGTCGTTCCACTCCTGATCTGAAAATTCATTTTGATTCCATGTGTCTTCCCAGGATCCAGTAGGCGGAACATCGCCATGACAAGCGTTACCCCAATGAAGGATAAAGGCTATATGCCTGGTATGTGCGCCTATCGAGGCAAGACCGTCCGGTCCCCTCTGTGATGCTTGCTTAGCGCTGAGTTCACTGATGGATGGCAAAATCGCCTCCTTTCTTTCTACAAACCAGGTACTTTTCGATCCATCTTTGACACCCTCAAAGGCTTCTCGGAGCAGTTCAGCCGTGGCGTCACGAAAACTGGATTTGTCTTCCATCTAGAAGTTTTACCTTGTGATCTACGCTGCTTCTTCGTCTTCGGCCAAGCGGCGAGCTTGGTCATCTTGGATTAACCCGTCGAGCATTTGCTGAAGATCACCATCGATAAAGGCGCTGAGGTTGTGAATGGTGAGCTTAATTCGATGGTCCGTGATCCGGCTTTCGGGGAAGTTGTAGGTCCGAATCTTCTCAGATCGGTCACCCGTGCCAATTTGACCTTTCCTCATGCCTGACCTCTCGGCCTGAGCCTCCGCGATCTTCATTTGCAACAGGTTCGCTCGAAGGACTTCCATCGCCCTTATCTTGTTTTGCGCTTGGCTTCGTTCGTCTTGGCAAGTACTGACAAGCCCAGATGGCTTGTGAATGATTCGAATTGCAGTTTCGTTCTTCTGCATATGCTGACCACCAGCCGATGACGAGCAGAACGTCGAGATTTCTAGATCCTTGGGATCGATATGGAGGTCAACTTCCTCGGCTTCAGGAAGAACTGCAACGGTAACCGTTGAAGTGTGAATTCGTCCTTGGCTCTCGGTAGCGGGAACTCGCTGGACTCGATGAACCCCAGACTCAAACTTTAGCTGAGAATAGGCACCAATCTGATCAATTTTAAACACGACGCGTGAGAGACCGCCAATTCCACTTTCCTCGTGGTCGACGATTTCAACTTTCCAACGCTTTCGCTCGCAATATCGCGTATACATCCGAAAAAGTTCATTGGCAAAAAGTCCGGCTTCGTCTCCGCCAGCCGCGGGACGTATTTCAACGATTACCGCTTTATCGTCATAAGGATCTTTGGGCACGAGCATCAGTTTGAGCTTCTCTTCGTATTCGCCTCTTTTGGCTCTGAGTGGTTCGATTTCTTCGAGCGCAAGCTCCTTCATCTCGGGATCATTAATCATCTCTTCGGCTTGACTGAGATCATCAAGAACTTTACGATATTCTCGGATCGCAATGACAATCGGCTCGAGGTCGGATCGCAGTTTGCCAAGTCGCTGCATCTCCTTGGGGTTTGAGACGATACCCATGTCGTTGAAGTCTGCTTCAACGGCATCAAACTTTTTTTCTATCTCGTGAAGCTTACGAATCATTGCGGACGCCTCTAGTGTACCGTTCGGACTTAGGCAGCCTTCTTCTTCTTAACGCCAGTCACACAGATTTTGTCGCGACCGGTTCTCTTCGCCTCATACATGGCTAGGTCGGCGTCATGCAGAGCCGACTCAATGGTTAAGTGTTTTCGATTAACTTCCACGACTCCAATGCTCGCCGTGACGTGACGATCGCCAAGCAAATCCGCTACTCGACAGGATCGAATCGAAGCCATGACCCGTTCCGCTACTTTAAGAGAAATCTCTAAGCTAGTTCGATCCAAAAGAATGCAGAACTCCTCTCCTCCAAGTCGGCCAAATCGATCGGTTGGGCGCAGAACCTTTTGGCAACTCTTCGAAAATCGTCGGAGTACTTCGTCGCCAACACTGTGACCAAATCCATCGTTGATCGATTTGAAGTGATCAATATCGACGATCATCACAACGCTTGGTCTAGCCTGAGTGTGAAATCGCGTGATCATTTCAGCGCCACAACCCATGATTTCGCGTCTATTGAGGGCTCCAGTTAGTTCATCAACTGTTGCGAGCCGCTCAAGCTCCTTTTGCAGTGTTCTTTTTTCTTGAAGCGTTGCTTCCAATCGATCATTAACCGCTGCTAGTTCAAGGTTCGTCTTCTTGAGTGCTTTTGATTCCTCTAGCAGGATGTTAAGATCCCGTGTGGTTCTCATTTCTTGGAAGTGCATCTTGGATTCATGGGCATGCAATTCATCCTTGGCGTCCGAATATTCAGTCATCAAACGGTACGCTTCATCAGATTCACCGAGCCTACTTTTGACTCTCGAAAGCAACTTCAGACTGCTCATTTCAGCCGGCTTGATTCCTATTTCCCTTGCAAGGTTCAGCGAAACTGTAAGCAGCTTTTGGGCAGTGCGGACCTTACCAATATCAAGTTGGCTTTCGCCAAGCAGACAAACGATCTCGACCATAGACTCCTTGTCATCAACCGATTGTGCGCATGAGTACGCCCTTCTGAGTCCTGATCGCGCTACTTTATAGTCTGAATTGTCGCGAGCAACTTTGGAAAGGAAAACCTCGATTTCTATTCGGGTCTTTTCCATTCCCTGCTCAGTTAGCAAGCTCAAGACCCTATTGACTTCATTGATGTCAAATTTGCCATTTTGGATCAGATAGTGCATCTCCTGTTCGGCACAAAGGGAACGCAAATAGGTGTGCTGAAAACTGGATTCTTCGGCAATGATTTTCGCACACGTGAAATAGTCTAGGGCAGATTCAAAGTCACCCCGTCCTTCAGCATTCGATCCCAAGTTGAACAGCGCCGCTGCGCAGACTTTAGAATTTCCAGAATTCTGGCCCAATTCGAGAGCTTCAAGAAGAACGTAGTGTGACCGGCTTAACCATCCTGATTTTTCGTAGTAAGCCGCAATGACAATCTTTATCTCAGCTTCGCTGGATCTGTCTCCAAGTTGGTGATAGACTTCGGCAGCTTTGAGCGCAAAGTCATGGCTAGTGCAGGGATCGGACTCAAAAAACAGGGATGCGAAGATAGCAAGGGCATCTCCTTGCCCTTTGAGGTTTTGAACTGTTTGGGACTCTTTAAAGGCCCAATCCGCAAGCTTTGTCGCCCTTTCAGGATTTTCTTTGACAAGTGATTTTGCTTCAGCAATTGCTGAATCAATTTTTGACCTTTTGTTACGCAAAATCTACCCCCTGAATGTGATTCACCAAACGGTGATCCCAAGTATGTGATTCCCTGCAGCCATAATTGCTGGTCTGAGAGTATTGCCAGGTTTCGGCTTAGGCCGCTTCGAGGTGGCGGCTCTTGCAAACCTTGAAGTTGTTTCTGCCCGCGTGTTTTGCTTCATAAAGGGCCATATCGGCATCGTGAAGCACGTCGTAAAATGAGTCGTTACTTTGGCGAACCTGACTGATTCCCATGCTTACAGTAAGAGGAGTGTCACCGATGACATCACTGGTTTCAATATTAACTATTGAAGCCATCAGGCGTTCAGCCGCAACAACTGCACCACTAATATCCGAATCATGGTGAATGATGCAGAACTCTTCTCCGCCTAAGCGTCCAAAAACGTCAAATTTTCGTAGATGGTCTTTACAGCACTTTGTCAATCGACGCAGAATTTCATCTCCAGCGGCATGACCAAATCCATCATTGATCCTTTTAAAGAAGTCAACATCGAGGATTGTTACGACAAATGGTGCACCAATATGTCGGAAGCGCTCCATTTCGAGAGTTCCATCATTGATCAATTGTCGCCGGTTAACCGCGCCAGTAAGGTCATCAGTTGATGCCATTCGCATCAATTCCTTCTGCAGTCGAGATTGCTGCTCGATGGCATTTTCCAACTCGTTATTGATAGTTGCCAATTCGTCATTTTTTCGACGAGCCAAAGTTGCTTCAGCTTGAACCATTTCAATTCGGTGAAACGCCTGAAGGTCGCGCATTCGATTCTCAGATTGCTCGCCAATCAGCTTTTCTTTAAGCTTAATGTGCTCAAACAAATGTGCTAAAGATTTTTTGTAAAGGCCAAGCTCTTGCTCGACAAATGCCATTCGCTCGAGCGATCGACACTCGGACATCGCATATCCGGTTGTTTTGGCATAGTTATGGCTCCGCTTGAATGTTCGCAAAGCAGAGTGGTACTTGCCGTATTTACAATAAATCTGGCCCAAGTCAAGGAGCATGGACGAAATCATTGGAGCTTGGGAGTATTTCCCGGCTAACGAACGCGCTCGTCTTATCTCAAAAATTGCTTCCTTGTATAGCCCTCTTTCTGAAAAGATGAGAGCAAGGCTAGCATGGCTATCACATGCCGCCGAAATATTATCCATTTGAAGCAACGCCACTCGGGCCACTCTTAATTCTTCGATCCAATGAGAACTCGGATCCCTTATCGCATTCAATTTTGCGCAAGCATTTTTGGACATCCAGTAAATGCTCTCATTAACTCCATCCTTCGCTTCTTCTATCGCCATTTGGTAGTAGTTAGTTGCGGCGTCAATGTCTTTGCGTTCCTCGGAGTTAACCCCCATGTTATAAAGGGCAATGACGGCAACATACTGGTTGTTCGATTGAGTCGCCTTCTCATAGGCATCCTTTAAGATCAAGAGGCTATCTTCGTACCAGCCGACATGATGGTAATAGCAGAAGACCGTCATAAGGGCGCTCGCAACTGAGCTGGTATCCCCTTCAGCTTCGAGGATCGCAATTGCCTTATTGGCAAGCATGAGTGCTTCAACCGGATTGATTTTGGCTTCGATTGAGGCTAGAGTTCGCATTGCCTGACCGATGCCTCGTTGATAGCCAATGCTTTCGGCTTGAAGCAGCACTTGGTTGGTCAATTCGCTGGCAGTCTTCGGATCGGACCCACGAAGAAGATACGCCTGACTATTCAGCGCGTCGATTTCTTCTTTGGTAACCCGATCTAATGCGTGCAATGTTCCATCCCTTAACCCAGAGAGGATGTGCCACTATTCAGGGCACCTTAAGTACAAAGAATTACCAGGTTTTCAATGTTTTCATTCCTCGGCACGCTTTTTGATCGCCTCAGCGGCAGCTTCTAACTGGCTTTTGAACAGGTGAAGTACAAGTTTTTTGACGAGCGGACCAAGAGTAGGAATGTTGTACTCGTAATCTAAAAATTGGTCGAAACGGGTTCCACCATTCTCTTCGGTAAAGGTCCATGTGCCTTCCATCTTGTCGTAATCGCCCTTAACTTGGCGGAATTTTGAACTTGTTGTAGCATCATCCCAGGTGTCCTCCTGCGTCCAACGAACCTTTAAGTTAAATTGGGTGACCAATCCAACCCAATCGGCGACGACTCGATTATCGTCGCGCTCAATGATCGTAAGGCTCTGGACAGCCTTCATGTATTCGGGATATCGTTCACATTCCTTTGCAATTGCATAAACTTTTGCGACCGGAGCGTTGATCCACAGGGTTGTTTCGACGGTAGGCATGGTTTTTTGAGTCAAACTAATTAGGACAAAAGCAGTCTACCTTCGCCCTTTTGAATGGTGGCAGACAGCCTTGTGAAGACGCCAAGAGGCAATATGACCGAACAAACGCCTCAAACAATGAAGAGCTTGATCCTGCAAGAGCCAGGAAAAATAACCGTCGAACAGGTTCCCGTACCAAAAGTCGCCAGCGGTGAAATTCTCGTCAAAGTGGTTGCCGCAACAACCTGTGGCACTGACCTAAAGGCTTACAAGCGAGGTCACTCCCAAATTCCGATGCCTGGCCCCTTTGGCCATGAGTACTCAGGGGTCGTTGTTGAAGCTGGTACCGGAGCACGATTCAAAGCCGGACAGGCTGTAATGGGCGTTCATTCTGCACCGTGCGGAACCTGCTACTGGTGTGAACGTGGTCAAGAAAACCTTTGCGAAACCATAATGTCATCCAAGGTACTCGGAAGCTTTTCGGAGTACTTGCTAGTCCCTAAGAGAATCGTTTACAAGAACGTATACGAAAAGCCAGACTCGATTTCCTTTGAAATTGCTAGCCTTTTGGAGCCGTATTCCAGCGTGGCGCAAGGCATTCTTGAGCTCAGTCACGTCATTTGCGAGGACGCCTCAGTTCTTGTAATCGGTCCTGGTGCAATTGGGCTCCTGTTTGTCGCCGCTCTCAAAGAAGTCGGAGTCACCAACATAACCGTCGCGGGACGGAATCCGGAACGCCTTAAAGTCGCCCAAGCATTTGGTGCCAAGACGGTTGAATTCAACAGTTTTGAAAGTGAAGGTCGCGGATTTGATATTGTGATCGAGTGCACGGGCCAAGTTGAGGTTTGGGAAAAGAGTATTGACTATGTTCGACGAGGCGGAACCCTCATGCTTTTTGGTGGTTGCGCACCAGGAACGAGAGTCTCATTTGACACCAAACGGGTCCACTATGACCAAATTTCGATTGTTAGTCCGTTCCATTTTGGAACTCAAGCCGTCCGACAAGCGAGAATTTGGATACTCAATTCGAAGAGTGTTCTGAGCTTATTGTTGTCCGGAGAACGTAAACTAGAAGAAGGAGCCAAAGTTTTTCAAGATCTTGATGCTGGGAAAGGAATCAAGTTCGTTTTTCGCCCATGAAAATAGCACGATATTTCGGTGACGGAGAGGTCAAAATTGTCGAGGAAAAAGAACCCTCGTGTCCGGAGGGTGGGCTCCTTGTTCAAACCGAGGCATGTGGACTCTGCTCTGGTGAGTTGATGTCATGGTACATGGACAAGAAAGTGCCTCATGTTATTGGGCACGAAGTAACGGGAGTGGTTCTGGAATCAAAGGATTCTCGCTTCCCTGTTGGCAGCCGAATTTTCCCTCACCACCATGCCCCATGTGGCAAATGCGACTTTTGTAAGACTGGTCGCTCGGTCCACTGCAAGCAATGGAAAGAGACGAAGCTTTTGCCCGGTGGCATGGCCGAACGATTTGCCGTCCCGCTTGGAAATCTTACCGACACCATTTTGGTCAACCCTTTACGCGCAATTGATGCCGCTTTGATTGAACCGATGGCCTGCGTTATGAAATCAATCCGGACTGCCGGATTTGCAGAAAATCCCGCAGTGATTGGTCTCGGAGTGATGGGACTAATGCACATGATTGCTCTAGGCGAAAAAGCGGTTGGCTATGATATCAATCCTTTGCGAGTCGCATGGGCGAAGCGAACTGGTCTAAACGCATTCTCAAATGATGAGATAAAAGACGCTCAACACGACGTCGTTTTTGTTTGCCCAGGAACCCAGGAAGCATTCGACGCAGCCGTAAAACTCGTTCAGCCCGGCGGAAGAATCTGCATGTTTGCCCCCCTTCCCCCCGACACCTCATTAGCAATTCCCCACGAACTGTACTTCCGAGATATTGCTGTTCTTAATTCGTACTCATGTGGCCCCGAAGATACAAAAGCCGCATGGGAATTGATTGGAAAAGGAATTCTTAAAGCCGAACAAGTCGTATCACATTTCATTAGGCTCGATGAACTTCCCGCCATGTACCTTGCGATGAAGCGAGGGGAAATACTGAAACCAATGGTCGTATTCTAGTTCTGCCTTCGAATCGCAAAACAACTGGAACCCACGAACGTCTAACTTATTACTGACATGATTTCAACTCTCATCGCATTCGCTCATATAGCTTGGCTCCCTCCAAGTTGCGGTGAGTTGCATGACGAAGTCCAAACAGTCAGCCAGAAGTCGAAAGAACAATTGAAGCTGGAAAAGGACATTGACGACGACAAAAAGCAAGGGAAAGAAGCTTCCGACTACTATGATCGAACCCTCAAACCTACCAAGGATACTGGGTCACAGCAACGAGTAGAAGAGATCGGTGCGAAATTGGCCCTCATTGCAAACGCGAACAGTTTTGACCTGTCATGGGGTGACAAGCGGCACGCTGAATATGAATACAAGTTCAAGGTCGTCGAAAGCAAAGATATTAATGCATTTTCACTTCCGGGTGGCTATATTTACGTCTATCAAGGACTCGTCGATTTTTGCCAAAGCGACGACGAATTAGCCGGCGTTTTAGCTCATGAAATAAGCCACGCTGGACAAAGACATCTAGCATGGCTCAAAAAAGAACAAGAAAAGCTTGCTCCCATTCAGATTCCCCTCATTCTTGCTTCCATTTTTTCGGGCAACGCGTCAGGACTTGCCGGCAGCCAACTTTTGGGAACTGCCGTAACGAATGGCTGGAGTGTTAAGGCAGAAACTTCCGCAGACTATGGCGGGGTCCAACTGATGCTTGCTGGTGGATATGATGCTACCGGAATGCTCACGTTTATGGAGCGTTTGCAAGCTAAAGATGGCGCGCTTGATGCTGCCGTCGATCTTGGAATTCTTCGAACTCACCCACCTAGCAAAGCTCGAGCCGAAAAGATCGAAGCTTACATGAACAAGAACCTTATCCCGATTCGTCGGAGTCTTGTTTCCGCAGACTTTAGAGTCAGCCACAAAGTTTCCGACACTGGGGCCCACCTTTTGTATTTTGGCAAGCGAAAGTTGTTTGCCGTTGCCGGTGGAGTCGAGCGAGCGAACAGCCTCCAAAAGACTCTCAACACTTTCTTTGATCGAGTCCCGGAAATGTATGAGGTGACGACCGGTGACGAAGGCGTGATCTATGCCAAAAATCGAGCCTTGGTGACCGTTACCCCAGAAGACGCAAAGATAAATGGAATGGACATCGAGCAACTTCAGAATGCGGCAGCCAAAGCTATCCGAT
This sequence comes from Armatimonadota bacterium, assembly GCA_043760685.1. Taxonomy (GTDB): domain Bacteria; phylum Armatimonadota; class Fimbriimonadia; order Fimbriimonadales; family Fimbriimonadaceae; genus Fimbriimonas. The sequence continues at coordinate 8,647 of JAYUOQ010000241.1, forward strand.
CTTCCATTTTCTCGTTGGCATATCATATTTGGGAAGGACGAAACTAGCAACCTAGCCCCAATCGCCAGCGATCGCTTCAAGCCGATTAATCTCCGACTCAAGCTTCATCCGGACTTCCTCAACGGCGGCTTCGTCCGCCCCCTCAGGAATATGAAGCGGCTCGCCAAAGACCATCCGCGCTTTTGAAAACGGATAGGGCAGCATGTACTTGTCCCAGCTCTTGATGTAAATTGCTCTCTTCGCCGATAGCCCAACCGGAACCAATGCCGCTCCAGATTTGTGTGCCATCAGCATAACTCCGCCCTGCACAATTCCGCTTGGTCCACGCGGACCATCAGGCGTAATCGCCATCGTTCCCCCAGCTTTCAGAACCTTCACGCCCTGCAGTGCCGCCCGAACGCCACCACGCCCCGTAGAACCACGAATTGTCTTGTAGCCCAGCCGAGAAAAGACTTCGTTCTGAATGTCGCCATCATTGCTATTGCTAATGATCACCCAGTAACCCTTCCGTCGAAAATAGCTTGCGAAAATGAGTGACTTGCCGTGCCAACCACAAAAAATGAGTTTCGAGTCGTTACCCGTAAATTGCTCTTCACCGGTAACTTCCAGCCGCAGTGAGCCGCCAATAAGTCGAACCCAGTTGTAAGCTAAGAACACTCCGATGCGTTTTTTGATCCTAACCTTTAAGGGATCACTCAACCTAGCCAGCCTCTTTGTTTGGCGATTTCCATAGCACTATGGCTCGGATAGTCAATCTTTAGTAATTCGAGGGCACGCGCAGAGTCTTGTGGCGATTCCTCACGCAAACGCCCGACCAGTTCTAGCAAAGCTTCGGGTCGCTGAGGTTCGTTCTTAGGTAAGTCGGCAACGGTCCAAAGAACTTTTGCCGCGACAGAATCACTGAGTTTGTCAGCCAACTGCCGCCGCCTAATTGGCGCAATATCACCAATCTGTTTCAATTCGATCAAGCGAGTCACCGCCGCATCGGCATGTTCACCCGAGAGTTGAAAAAGCACACCTTGAAGTACGGCAACTTCATCCTTTCGATCACCCATTTCCCGATACTCTTCGGCTAACTTAATCTGCATCGCGAGGTCCTCCGGATGATCCTTCAGGTGCTCTTTAAGATGGGCAATTTGAGCCGCCGGGCCATGATCATTAAGAGCTTCGTAGACTTGGTGACCAAGCTTTTGAGAACCAAGGTCTGGTGCACGAAAAACGATTCCAAGAATCATCCCTCCCAATGCGCCACCAAGATGTGCATAGAAACTCGAGGCTTGCAAAGGTTCTCCGATACGGATAACCGCACCGATTATTTGCATCACCAGCCAAGCCAAAGTAACCCAAGCCACCGTCGCCGACGCCTTTGGCGCGAGTGGCACCCTAAACTTCGTATACCGAAGGCTATAGTAAACCGCGCAGCCCGCTATGCTACCACTGGCTCCAACCAACGGCGCCGCTTCCACGTTGTGTCGCACCGAAAGCCAGAAAAGGCCAACTCCAAAGATGCCCGAAATGATAAAGACAGCCAGGAATCGAAGCGAACCCGTTGCTATTTCTACAGCCGCCCCTACCGCGGCAAGAAACACCATGTTTCCGAGCAAATGAACGGCATTTGCATGGAGAAACATCGACGTAAAGCACGATAAGAACGAAGGTTCCGATGCCTTAAACCCAAAGGATTCAATAACATCGGGGCGAATCAATACGAAGAACGCCGCAATGATATTTGCGACGATGAGGAGAAGAGTTACATACGGAGTTCGTGAACGAATGCTCAAGCCTCCTCAAATAACTCCTCGGGAATATCCGTATTAAAGTAGGTGTTTTGCACGTCGTCGAGGTCTTCCAATGCATCCAGCAGCTTGATCAATTTGATGAGATCTTCCCGCGCAGGATTTGCCTTATTCGTGATGATATAGGTCAAAGCAACTTCTTTTGAGTCAAACCCAGCCGCCCGAAGGCCCTCATTGACTTTGTGTAAGTCAGTCATCGCTGTAACGATAGAAACCGTCTCATCTTCTGTTTGGACGTCCTCGGCACCGGCTTCTAATGCCGCCAAAGTCAAGTCATCTTCATCGTGTTGCCCTTTAGGAAACTGAATTTGA
>JAYUOQ010000242.1:0-10751 GCA_043760685.1 Armatimonadota bacterium
CGTCGAATTATCCTTACTTTCTTCTTTATAGACCCTCATTAACTCAATATTCGGTGTAATAATAATATTCAGCACGTGCTGAATTATGGATTTTAACCGAATTTCTGAATTGGATCTCGAAACTGAAGTATCAAGGGTGCTTCGAAACGTGTTGTCTGAGATTCCGAGCGTTACCGATATTTTGATTCAAGATACAGGTGGAATCATTGAACGAGGGGTTGATCAAATTGTCCAATTCTCAACTCCGAAAGGGACATACATTCTCTACTGCTTTTACAAATCTAGAGCTTGGACGAGCGAAATAGCTTCCACCAAATTTCATATAGGGAGATCAAAGAATTTTCGAGGTTGGGGAAATTGTTTTCCGGTACTTATCGCCCCACATATTTCTGAGCAAGCAGCCAAGACCTGCGCAGAGTTTGGCCTTTCATGGATAGATTTAGTCGGAAATTGCACGCTTGCCTTAGACGGACTTTATATTAAGATTCGAGGCAACCCGAACCCATACGCCAAAAGCCGAGGAACGGCATCGCTTTACAGCCCAAGATCGGCCTTGATTGTCCATGCATTACTCCACTATCCCGGTCGGTCGTGGAACCATGGCGAGTTGGCCGCCGTATCGGGAGTTAGTCAGGCGCAGGTGAGTAGCGTTAAGAAACTGATCGAGAATAGCGGATGGATTCAAGCCAAATATGGTGAGTTTCGCTTGACTCATCCAAAGGAATTACTCGCCGACTGGAAGGCAAATTACAAGCCTAAACGCAAGGTTCACCAGTATTTTACGCTCGATTCAGCCGAGGAGTTGGAACGCAAAATCAGCGAGACCTTTCCTCATTTTGCCCTGACTGAGGTTTCGGCGAGCGAGCGATATGCGCCTTACGTGCGAAACAACCGCCGGGTGGCACTGGTTTGTTTGAACTGGAAGCCGGAATACGCCCAGACATTGGGACTTCGCGACGGCGAAGGCGGAGCCAATGTCACGGTTTACCAAACAGATGAGTTGCAGTTCCCCGAGGTTGTAAATGGCGCTCGATGCGTCTCACCCATTCAAACCTACTTGGACCTCTCGTTACTGAGTGGTCGGGGCCAGGATGCCGCCGAACACTTGTATGAGACGGCGATTTTGCCGAGGTTGCTATGAGACAAGAAAACATTGATCTGGGACAAATAGCATCGACTCGCCTTGCTTTGGAAGAAGTTGCCGAGGTCTTTGGGTCATATTCAGGAGTCGTGCTGATTGGTGGTCATGTGCCGCTCTTGCTCATTCCTCAAGATGCAGAACCCCACGAAGGAACCATTGATATTGATATGATTTTGCACCCGGAGAACCTCTCGGGTGACAAAGTATTAACCCTGCACGAACAGTTGCTTCGCAGAAATTTTGTCCAGGATACGGTCAAGCCGTTCCGGTTTTCGAAGGTGGTTAGTCACCATACCGTCATTTTGGAACTGCTGTCGGGTGGCTCACCTCCACGAGACGGCATGCTGTGTATCGATCGGGAGGACGTTTACGTGAGCGTGATTCCGGGACTGGAAGTAGCGTTTGACTTCAACGTCCAGGTTCAGTTTTCTGGGTCTAACGGATGCAATTTGAAAGTCGCTTCCCTACCCAGCTTTTTGGCAATGAAAGCAGTTGCTTTGGATCGCCGTGCTAACCCGAAAGATGCTTATGACATCGTGTATTGCTTGCGCTGTTTTCCTGGCGGACTCGACGCTATTGTTGCAGAAATTGAACCTGCCGTGGAGCACCCTTTGGTAATGGCGGGAGTTCGGCTTCTCGGTCAATTGTTCATGAAGAATGGTTCGATTGGACCCGTTGCGTACGCGAGCAACGAACGTGACGCGGAGGAAGCGGCGTTGATGCGCCGAGAAGCCCACGCGCGGGTTAATGACTTACTGGACCGATTGCCTTAGCGTTTTTCACAAAAATTTGTCATACAATGAGTGAACAAAGGATGCTGGTTGGTGGCACACACGTTTATGGATTTTACGAAGCTTGAGTTGTTGCGGCAAGTGCGGATTGTGGAGCCGTGCGATGCGGACTGGGAGGCGATGACCGGGGATGAGAAGCAGCGGCACTGTGCCAAATGCAATCTGAGCGTGAATAATGTTGCCGAGATGAGCGCGGAGGAGGCCGAGAAGTTGTTTGCTTCGGGCGGTCACGTGTGAGCACGATTGACGGTTGACGACCAGCAAAGCGTGCTGACTCGGGACGGCTGGATTCCGCGGATGGTGCTGGCGGGTGCGATTGCGGCGACGGTCGCCGGTTGCGGGCATGCGAAAAGCACGACGGCGGTATCCACGACTCCTAGCAACGTAGAAATTATAAAAGACAAGTTCGTTGAAATTGGGACTGAAGCGTATTTCAAAGTGGTCCCAAGCGCGCGTCCGAAAATGATGATAGCTGGAGCGATTATGGCTCCATCCCTATACATCTCTAGTGGAAAGTCTTCTGGCGGAACTGGGACCCCATGATCAGTTCGCTGGTCTTGATTGGGATGCTGGGGCAGGCTTCGACCGGGGTCGCGGTGACCCTTTCATTTTCACCTAAGGGCGCCATGAAAGTCGTTATGACCAACACCTTGAAGGAGCCGACTTGGCTGCTTGCCGAGACGTGCAGTTGGGGGTACGAGATGCTGAGTTTTGAGATCATGGACCCAGCGATGCACCTTTATAAGGTCACGCCAAAGCGGAGAGGGTGGGATAAAAATGTGCCGACGCCGATACTGGTCAAGCCCGGGAAATCGACTTTTCGGACGGTTTCTCTCGGTAATGGGACGTGGGTTGGATTGCCAGCGGGGATCTCGGGCAAAGCTTCGGGATCGAACCGAAACATTTCTCGCGATAGCCACTTAGCTGGTTGGATATTGATGGGTGATGCGACATGGGTTGCATTTCCTGCGAGCGCCTCGGGCAAGGCGTTTGGATGGAAGATTAGGGCGAACCTAAAGGTGGCTCGCAGTAGCGACTTAGTGGGTTGGAAAGTGAGGGGTTCGGCGTTGCCGGGGTTCTGGTTTGGGCAGTCGGAATCGCCGTGGATCGCGCTGGCTTGGTAGTTGGGTTTATTCCGATTTAGGGCGCGTAGATGTCGAATCCGATGGGGATTTGGCGTTCGGTGAGGAGGGCCATGGTTGCCGGTTGGAGGGTGAAGCCTTCCCCACTCTCTTCCATGAAGATGCCAGTGAAGACGTCGATCTTGAGCGACTCGGCGAGGTCGAGCCAAATTGAGAGGTCGTGAGTGAGTAGCTCGAAGATGTCACGGATTTGGGCATCGATGTCGCCGGGCTCGGAGTCGGGAACTTCGTAAATCCAGGCCCCTTTTCGTTTAAGAACTCCATGAAGTTCGTCGCCCTTTCGGTAGCTAAGGGTTGGTTGCCCACTGAGGAGGAAGGAGATCTCGTCGGGCTCGAGGTCGCCGAAGATGCGGAGAGACACGGTCGATTTGGCGATGGTAGCCATGGGAATATCTTATCCCAGCTTGAGTTGGAATTGGGTCAAGCGGTCAGTCAACGAGGGGTTTGGTCGGCATTCCTAGGGCAATGACGCCTTTTTAAGCGCTCAGGAGCGCGGACGGGCATTCGGATAGCGCCACCTGTTCATTGCCCCTGAGGCAGCATGTGGGACCTTGATATTCGCAAGGCTTCTTTACGGGCTGGGAGTGGGTGGGCCTTTGCGATGAATTACTCGGAATTCTTGGCCGTTTTTGTACCAAGAGCTTCGTTTGGTGACACTTGAGAGGTTCAACTTCTCGTCGCTAGTGAGGCAGTGTTTGTCCGATGATTTGATGGATGACGGGTGGTTATAGCCCCCACAGATTCTCAAGGGAAAGCATGAAACCTACAGGGCTGGGGGCAGCAGATCAGTGGGGATTATATGAATGATGCGCGCTGGATTCTTAAGTCTCAAAAGCTAAGTCCTCGATTTATCACGGCCTCAATATCCGTCGCTATTGAGGCAGCGGAACAGTAAACATTGAGCCTACAATTCTGTGCAAGTATAGGCTGCGGCAGAGGCAGCGGAAGTGCGCTAAATTCCAGCTGAGAGGCGTCGAGAATCGTGGCTCACATCCAAGTGCTTCACACCAAAAAGACTCTAACCTCTTGAAAATAGTTTCTTCAGCCAAGATGACTTAATCGGCGTGGCATCACATCGAATCGAATTCTGGTTTTTCTCAATGTATGTCAGAAGATGCTCGACAATATCGTCGGGATACGCCAAGAACTCCTGGTCCTCCGATTCGAAGTCGGCAATGACTGCTTTGGCTACGACATCGTCCAATTTTGTTAGGTCTTGTGATCCAAGTCTACTAATAGCCTTAGTTGCTATCTTTGCCGTATTAATGCATTGGATTAATTCAAGAAAGTCCACTATTTGACCAGCAAACTGAGGTTCGTTAATGAAGAAACTCTTGAAGCCTCCGGTGTTTACTCGGCGCTCGAGTTCTTCAACCCCCAAAATTATGAGTTCAGCTTGCGAATACGTGTCAGTTGAATTCCTTTGGAGCCGATCGTCGATCGCCATTACGATTGAATCACTTCTGTATCTACCGCGGAGGAGTAGTAACTCTCTTAGAGTCTTTGATCCATCGTCTCGGAAGAATTGAAGTTCATTCATTTGCGTTAATTACTCCCCAGACTTCAGATACTTCAAAGATCGGTCGAGGCAGTCGAATGGGTTTTCGCCATAACATTCGTCTTGCTCAACCACGCCCCACTTTGTTCCGGCGTCTTCGAGGGCGGGAATGATGGAATGCCAGGGAAGGTTGCCTTCTCCGACTGGCGCATAGCGAGTATCCCATCCGATCACGGCTTTATCCTTGAGGTGAACGCAATCGAGTCGACCACGAAGCTGTTGGATGTAGTCGACGCAATCTGCGCCAGCATGAACGACCCAATAGGTGTCGAGGATGAATTGCATTTCGACATTGGACTCGGAAACAAGGATATCGATTGATCGTTCGCCGTCCTTCTTTTCGAATTCAATTGCGTGGTTATGGTACGCAAACGTCAAGTCATGTTCGGCAAATTTTTTGACCAGCGAGTCAACTGCGAGAAGCCATGTTCGCCATTCGGTTGGACCGCCCTCAAAGCATTGTTTTGGTCCCATTCCAATTCCAATCAAGTCGCAACCCAAGGTTTTGTGGATATGGATTTCGGATTCGAGGTCGTTTATTAGGTTGTCCCACGGACGGTGGGTTGCACAACACTCGAGTCCCAAATCATCAAGCCATTTCCGAAGCTGCTCGGCAGGAACGTCCTTTAGAAATGCCTCGACAGCAGAAACTTGAACTCCTTGGTAGCCCATATCGGCTACTTTTTTCAGCGAGTCGTGAAGTCCCTCGCTGGTTCGGACGAAATCTCTTACCGTATAGAGCTGGGCAGCGTATTTCAAGGCATTAATTCCTCAAGAAGAACCGGTGAGCCGCCACGGCTGGAGCTTTCGTAGATTGCGAGAATAACTTTGAGAGGCTCCAACGCAGCACGACCCGTAATGAACGGATCGCGATTCTCGCGTACTGCGTTGGTGAAGTCCTGTATCTGAAGCTTGTGGGCTTTATCCCAAGCTTTTGTGGTTTCGTCTTCCTCCAGGACGTGTTCTTTGCCGAGGGTCACGCTTGGACCAAATGGTTCATGATCAGCGACTTCTTTGGTAACCCAAATTTTTGCTCGATCCGATTCGATAACGACCGTGCCTTTTGTACCGTGAACCTCTAATCTTTCAGCCATGCCTGGGTAGGTGCACGTGGAACCTTGAATGATGCCAATGGCTCCGTTGTTATATTCCACCATCGCGAGTGCTTGGTCCTCGACTTCAATATCGTGCATGATGGTTCGAGTTCGAGCTTGGACCGACTTGACGCCACCCATGATCCATTGGATCATATCGACATAATGAACGCCTTGATTCATTAGGGCGCCACCGCCATCAAATTCCCAAGTTCCGCGCCAGCCTGCACTTTCGTAATAAGCTTGGCTTCGATACCATTTTGTAAATGAATCACCCTGAACTAGGGTTCCAAGTTCCCCATTTTGCACTGCATCATACAGTCGGCGTATGTCTTTGGTCATGCGGTGCTGGGAGATACATCCTAGTTTTACTCCAGCCTCTTCGCAGGCGTTGACCATGGCTAAACCATGCTCTAAGGTGATATCGAGTGGCTTCTCGGTAAGGACATGCTTGCCGGCGCGAGCGGCACGGACGGCATATTCGGAGTGAAGTCCACTGGGAATACAGACAGAAATAGCGTCTACTTCCTTTAAGAACTCGTCGAAGTCGGTAAAGCTCGCGGCCGAGGCATGTTCGCCAAGCGCCTTCGCCTTTTCTTCAATGACATCACAGACTGCGGTGAGGACAGCCCCTTCCGCACTCGTGATTCCGGTTACGTGGGTCTTGGAGATGTTTCCGCATCCCAGGATCCCAAATCTTAGTTCACTCATAATTTTTGTAATATTCCTTTGATCGCATCGGTCGCGATCTTAAATGATTCAATTCCAGAAAATCCGCCTCGGTCTCCAGCAAATTGGAGGTGAGGTTCGATGGACAAGATTCCATTCCAACTCTGATCTTTCAGCCACGCTAGTGTTTCGGGCAATTGTCCGACACCTTCACCAGCCGGGACGACTTTTTTGTCCTCTCTTGCATCTTTGATGTGGATGGTTTCGAGATGAGGCAATAGCCAAGGGAACCAGTCGTCCATAGCTCTGAAGCCGATTTGGACGGTGTTGGCAAAGTCAAACGCAAACCGAAAATTTGGCGATGCAAACCGATCCAAGAGCTTCTTTGCCTGATCAGGATAAGCGCCAAAGTACTTTGCATCGTTTTCATGCATCAGAACGATGTTGTGGTTGGCGGCGAGGTTGATTTGAGGCTCCATCCAAGCGCATATCTCATCAAAATCATCGCCTTCAGGGGTAAAGATTCGGATTCGGTTTGTTCCGACGATCTTGGCTATGTCGATAGCTCGCCTAAGCTTCTCTAGTTCACCCTCAGCCGGTGATTCGGCCATCACCACTTTATTTACTGGAGAGCCTACACCGTTGATGAAAATCCCATATTCACCGGCTTTCAACTTATAGCCATTGGCTTCGCAGTCGGTTAAAGCCGTGACGTTTTTGCCATAGGCAGACCTCATGTCAACAAGGTTGATTTCGTTTTCCTTTAGGTTTGCAAATTGGACGTCCAAGTCGGCGTCGATTTCATCAGCAAAGGCACTTAAACTCCAATTCATACTTCTCGGGTCAACCCATTCACAGGAACTGGTTGCAGGAACTTGGTATATCCGATTTTGGTCAGTCTTTGCTGGAGTTCTGACGGGTTGTCGCACAAGGCAATGACAGTTCCTCCCATTCCTGCGCCGGCAAGCTTTGCTGCATCGGCGCCATTATCTCGGCAGTCTTGTACTAACCGATCAATATCATCACCCGATCCGCCCAATTCTTGTATGATTTGGAAATTGCTATTCATTACTTCGGCTAAGTCCTTTTTGGTTGAATTGGTGGTCGTGTTCTTTGCTAACTCGGTAAGTTCTTCGATGAGTTGAATTGCGTGATTATCGCCACTTAACCACCGATCACGAATTGGTCCATGAACTGAGCCACTAAGTCGTTCGACACCGGTTGTTACTAAAAGAAAATTCCCGGAGAGCTGCATCGACGTTACCGTGCCTAGCGGGCCACTGTTAATTGGGTGCTTCCCAGAAAAGTCCATTTTGTTCATTCCTCCGAGGACGCACATATAGGCGTCTTGATAGCCACAAACTATTCCGGCTTCTCGCAATTCTATATCCCGCACGAGTTCAGCAAATTCCCTTCGGTCTTCCGGGATTTGCTCACTTCGCACCGTCATAATGCATGCGACGGTGGCAGCCAGCAAAGCAGTCGAGCCAGACAACCCGCTCGATCGCGGGACATCGGTTTCCCAGGTTACTTTGTATTTGCCTTGGAGAGGAAGTCTGGTTGTTGCGGCATCCCAGAGTCGGGTGTCTTCGGGTTGCTCCCATTCGCTTGATTCTTCGATGGTACATGTGTTTCGGACTTGGATTGAACATGAGATGACGCAGCCTCCGTACATGTCGCTTGGGTTGCCGATGATGCCCGCTCGGCCAGGGGCGGAAAACGTGACTTTCACCGCGAGAATGCCTCTACCGCCATTTGATATCCTTCTGGGCTTCCGCAATCGTAGCGATGATAACTTTCGTCCAGAAAGCAACCCGCGATTCGCATTCCTTGGTTCATGGCTTTGGCAAAGAAACCAGAAAGGTCGATTTCGGATCCATCGAAAGGAGCGATCGCAACCGTTTGGATTAAGAGCTCGCCGGCTTCGCCCGAAAGTTTGTATCGACCGGAAATCGCCCATCGGCTGTTCGTTTCGCCTATGGTCGGCTTTTCGAGCATCCGGGTCACCCAGCCATTGTCATCCACTTCACAGATTCCGTAAAGGCTCACTTCCGCGTCGGATACTTTGCTGAGGGCGAGGACGATGTCTCCTTCCCCCATTGCCGCCATTTTGGAAGCGGGATCCCTTGGCAAGAAAATGGCATCGGGCAAAAAGATTAAGTTTGTCTCTTCGCTAGAAACTCCGCTTGCTATTGCCGGAGCGAGTCCTCGTTGTGGCATTTGGGGAACCCAGGGAACTCCATCTGGAAGTTGTCCTTTGTTGATATCCCAAACAACAATTGCTTGGTCGCAAATGTCGAATGCTTGGTCGAGAATATGTTGGATAAGGGTGGTTTCGCCAAGGTGTAGTAGCTCCTTGGCTGCTCCGCCAGTGACGCTCATCATTCGAGTGCCATGCCCTGCCGCCGGGATGACCGCCCTCACGACGCTGGGCGGGCTCGCAGGTGCGCCCATTCCCGAAGGGCTTCCATATCTTCTCGCATCATGACGCTGAGCGGCACGCACGCCGCGACCTCCTTGTTAAGGTCTTCCTGAATCAGGTCCCGTCCTTCATGAAATGCACGTTGGAGTGAGGCGATGACGACGGTTTCTATTTCAGCTCCACTGAATCCGACGCTCTTTTCGGCCAGCAGTTTTGTCTTGAGCTTAAAGGCTTTTGGATCCCGATGACGTTTCTTCAGGTGGATTTCGAAGATTTGCTCCCTTTCTTTGAGTTCGGGGAGGTCGATGAAAAAGATCTCGTCGAAACGTCCTTTTCGGAGAAGTTCGGGTGGTAAGGCGGAAACATCGTTGGCGGTAGCAATGAGAAAAACCGGGGCGGTTTTGTCTTGCATCCATGTAAGGAACGTGGCGAAGACTCTCGCGGTTGTTCCGCTGTCTCCGGCGGAACTGGTTCCCGCAAAGCCCTTTTCAAGTTCATCAGCCCACAGAATGCAAGGAGCAACCGACTCGGCGGTGCTGATCGCCTTTCGGATGTTTTCTTCGCTTTGGCCGACGAGCGATCCGAAGATTCGACCTACGTCAAGCTTGAGCATCGGGAGTTTCCAAGTCGCAGCGATGGCTTTGGCGGTAAGTGACTTTCCGCAACCCTGAACTCCGAGGAGAAGGATTCCTTTGGGGGCGGGGATGCCGAATTCTTTGGCTTTATCGGTAAAGCTGGTGGTTCTTTGGTCGAGCCATTCTTTGATGTTATCCATGCCACCGACGTCTGCCAATGAAGTGTTAGGTGGGTAGTATTCGAGGATTCCGCTTTTTCGGATAATTTGCTTCTTTTCGTCCAAGACGACGTTCTGGTCAAATTTCTTTGATTCGACGATTGATCGAGCCAAAACCGACTCTATTTCGTCGAGGGTGAGTCCTTGGCAACTCTTTATGAGTACTTCGCGATCCGCCGGGGAAAGCGCAGTATCAATTTTCGGATTGTCCTTCATTTGGGCAATTGCGGTATCGAGGACTTTTGCAATTTCGTCTCCATCGGGGAGTGGGAAGTCGACGACGGTAATGTCCTTTTCAAGATCGGATGGAAGGTTCAGACTTGGACCGAGGATGATGAGTGTTTGGGATCGGGTTCTGAGTTTGAAGGCAATGTCGCGAAGCAATCGCATGACCCGAGGATCCTTCATGTATGGATGGAAGTCTTTGAGAAGGAATATTGCCCCTTCGCTGGCTTGATAGATTTGGGCAAGTGCCTCAAGTTCGGGTGAAAGGGTTGATCGCGTCTCGGATTGGACGATCGGGGGCTTCATTCCCTGGGTTAGCGTCCAGACATTGAGGGTCCGCTTCAGGTCGGTAGCAATGGATTGAAGAGTTGATTCGATTCGTCGCTCTTCCCACGAAACAATATAGAGGATCGGATACTTTGACCTGACCAGAATTTCAATCTCTTTAAGCGCGGACATCTAGGGAAAAGTTACCCGTCTTGGGCGGTTTTGGTTTCACGAAATGAAGCGATATGGTGAACCATCAATTGAAATTATTGTGGACCACTTGGCGACGTCAACAAGTGATGGCAATTTCTGGTGGGACTTTCGTACCATTTTTGCAAATCTTTGTTAAAGCTTTTTAGGTTCTCGCGAGTCTGAATTATTAAGGGGAACGATTGACAAAGTGCATTTTAGTTCGGAACTTGAACTAAAATTAAATAAGTACGTTATTCCGTAAGTGGGGAAAGCGGCAATGTCTGAAAACGCTGATAAAGGTGTTTACCAAAAAGAGAGTCTAGAGCAATCCATTGAGGGAGCATTTTCGCCCCTTTGGGAAATGAGTGTGCTTGGCGTTAAGCTAACCCTTTCGCATCGGATTGTAAAAATCAAAGTCTATCTCTTGGGCGAATTTGACGAGTCGGTGTTGAATCCT
>JAYUOQ010000243.1:0-1616 GCA_043760685.1 Armatimonadota bacterium
TTTGAAGAAGTTGGAGACCTTCCAATGGGTCTGAAATCGAGCATGAACCGAAAGAACCAAAAAATGAGCGAGCATTGTTGAGATCATCTTCGCTCAACTGCTTGCCGTCGAATGATAATCCCTTTTTGAGACTCCACAAAGAGGCGTCAGTAGACTCCAGGATGGCGGTAAGTTCCTCTACAGAAGCGTCGTCTTGGAACGCGGCCGAAGTTGCCATGATGACATTGAGGAATCCGTGGGCGAAGGCTCCATTCGCAGAGTCAATATGAGCAAGAGGCTCATGTAAACCGGCGGTAAGCTTAAACTCGATTTCGAGGTCGATGCATTGTTTCAGCACTCCCGCTAATTGAACCGAGGAGGGGTAAGCATCCTTTGTTTTGCCACCCGTTCGGAACTTCACGCGGGCCCATTCTTGGGTTGCGAGTTCGGCCAAGGCATCGTCGAGAGGCTGATCCCACGGAAGTTCGATATAGATATCCGTTTCTTTGCCTAGCGAGCGAAGGGAGTTCAACGCGTCGGCGACACGGCTCACATCATCCAGTCTTGATTCGTAGGTTGCGGCGGCAACGCCTGGACACTTGTCAAGAATTAAGTTGACGTCTTCAACGTCTTGCAGCCGCGCATCTTGCCACGTTTCCCAACTTGTGCTTGGGCGACCAATGAGGGCAAGCTCTATTTCATCGTTAGGAGTGAGCAAACCACTCAATTCACCGAGTGTGCTGCAAGACCAGGCGAGAGAGCCAAGAATCCAGTTTTCAGGTCCCCTGCGAAACGATCGATAGTTTTCGAGAGACTTCGACGCTGGAAGAGATGCCGGCGGAAAGTTTCCCGCGTAATCAATAATGTTTTCAAGAAACCAGAGGTCCGCGGAAGCCATAGTACAGTTTATCCAATGCTAGCGGCTGAGAGACGATTCAGATGCTTTGACAAGGTATCTTTAGTATTCGGGAATCCTTTATCAACGTCTCAGTGGGGAGAGTCAAAGGTTCTCAACAAAGGAAATGTCCAATATCAAAGTCCTAATTGCGGATGATGAGCCGATCATTCGATTAGATTTACGGCAAATGCTTGAAAGCCTTGGCTACGACGTTGTCGGTGAAGCCGGCAATGGAAAAGAGGCCGTTGAAATGGCGCGGGAGTTCAAACCTGATGTCTGTATCCTTGACGTCAAAATGCCCATCATGGACGGCATTGAGGCGGTCGATATCATTACCGATGAGAATATTGCCCCTACTATTTTGTTGACCGCATATTCGGATAAGGAGCTGATTGACCGAGCGAAAGCGGCAGGCGTCTTTGCCTACTTAGTGAAGCCATTTAAGCCTAGCGACCTTGCCCCAACGATTGAAGTTGCCCGAGCCCGATTTGAGCAGAATATCTTGCTCGGTAAAGAAGTATCGAGTTTGACAGAACGGTTAGAGGCTCGCAAAGCCATTGATAAGGCGAAGGGCATCTTGATGGAGTCTCAAGGTATGAGTGAGGCAGAGTCTTATCGCCGAATACAAATTCAATCGATGAACCTGCGAAAGTCGATGCGAGAAGTCGCTGAAGCAATCGTGATGGCTAAATCCATTTAACCGAGTCGGTATGAACGAAAATCTCTGGGCGCCTTGGAG
>JAYUOQ010000244.1:0-3997 GCA_043760685.1 Armatimonadota bacterium
GGAATTCAGATGGTTGGATTCACAGGAGACCCACTCTATTCGGGTCTAGAATCAATATTCAACTCGACAAACTTCCTTGCAGCAAGATACAACTCATCAAAGACAGCCTATGACCTGTATCCAAATTCAGGAACGGTGTTAGGTGGACAAGCTTATTTTGTTCGAGTGCCTGCCTCTGGATCGCCCGTTTGGAAAGCTCGAGTTGAGTCTGGTACTGGTGTCTCCGTGGCATTAAGACCGGGCTGGAACATGGTTACCTGTCCGCTTGGAATTTCTGCTCCGTTTGCAAATGTCGATGTTGTGCACACAACTGAATTCCCGCGCACTTACCTTGGTGCATCTGGGAATGATGCAGGAGATACAGCGCCGCCTTTGTTAGGCAAAGATGTATTCCAATTTGTACCGGGAGCAAATGATCCTACTTCTGGCGTACCCGAAGGTGGCTCATTTATTCCAGCAACCTCGTTTGAACCAGGGACCGGCTATTATGTTCGTTGCCTTGCTCCCGAGGGAGCGGTGATGGTCTTTAAACCGGCAGGAAGTAGTACGTTCTCCCACGCGTCATACGCAACTTCAACCCAATATCTACTCCAAGTTCAAGTTAGTCGAGCTGGCGAAGCATCCTATGCTCAACTAGGCATGACGACGGGAGCAACCAATGGCTTTGATGCTAGGTTTGATAGTAACTTGCCGCCATCATTTGGCGGACTTCAAGTAGCGATTCAAAATTCCGACCTGCGGTTTACCGATGTGAGGGCTCCTTCTACGCAGACCGTATATCGGGTCACGGCTTCGGGTTGTGTTGCTGGCAAAAACTACACCTTTAACTTCTTTACGAAAAGAGGTCGGGCAACTCAGATTCTTGTGAAAGATCTACAAACCGGGAAGACTCAGACCTTTGGGTCGATATCGGGAGCGTTTGGCTTTAAAGCAAGCAATTCGACAATATCATTTGACGTAACGGTCAAGGGTGCACGATGAAAAACAACATTCTTCTATGCTTGATCGGGTTCGTCTTATTCGCTTGTGGTGGCGGGCCAATTTCAAGCATCAAGATTTCTGGCCGAGTGCTGGACATTTCAACCGGTGGTCCGACCACCAATGCTTCAACCGTGCAATCTAGCACGAGTACGGTTAGCACCAAAGTTGTCGATGGCTCATTTTTAGTTGGCGGAGCCAAAGGCGAGGCTCAACTGCTTGTCAGTGCCCCGGCCCTCTTGTCTTATCCGGTCTTTACCTATAAGTTCAAGGCACTTACTCAGAGCCAGAACGATGTTGGCGATTTGTGGGTTGGACCAGAACAAGTAACGGTGACTGGTGTTGTGCAAAACGCGGCGGACAATAGCCCGATTGCCAATGCCGTTGTTCGGTTTGGTGGTCAATTGGCGACTACCGACTCAAGCGGGACGTTCAATGTCCTCCAGGTTGCTTATTCCTCAACCAATACGTCGGGATTTTTGGGCCTATCTGGTCGCGCTGAAGCCACAAACTTCCTGAGCAACGAATTTACTCCTGGTGGCAACACTGCGGTTTCTGGTGTGGTTAATATTGGAGTTGTCCTTTTGTCACCAGTAGACAGTAGTACGCCTCCTCCAACGCCGTTTAATATCTGGGGTTTGATTGCTCCTTCGACCTTGGCGAATGGAACAATTGTCACATTAAAGGACTCTGGCGGAACTCCTGTACGTCGATTTACTGTTGGAGTGAATGCCCGGTATCAATTCTGGGTACCTGCTGGACAATATAGTATTGATTTTGCAAATGGAACGCGCACAGCGCCAACTCAAAACGTCACACTAATTAACAACACTGATGTCATCCGAAGAGACGCGACCCTTAACTAGAAAATTTTCACTCACGAAGTGGATTGTTTCTGGGTGTATGATTGTGGGCGGATATGGCGTTTATCGCTACGCCTCGAAAATCCTGAAGCAAGACCCGCTCGAAAAGTATAAGCAAGCTCAGCCGGACGAGCTTCCGGACTCCATTGCGGTTCGCTCGACCGATACAAAATTCAATCACTTTGACGCAGGCAAGCCCAAAACTACGTGCGACGTCAAAACGATTGAGATTGCCCAGAACAAGCAAATGTACACGTTTAAGGGCATTTCCAATGGCAAGATCGAATGGAAGGGCTCAATCTACGAGTTCCAAGCGGACAAAGGCTCATGGAATGGCTTCGTCAAAAAGTTGACGTTGAACGGCGACCTTCAGATCAAGAGCAAAAAGTTTGATCTCACCAGCACCGAATTCAACTACGATGAGACGCGCCGGATATTCACGGTTCCGCAACAAGTTTCGGGAACGGCATTTGGAGGCAAACTCCAGGCCGCCAGCTTTACGTACAATTTAGACAAAGAATCCTATTCCTCAGGCGAAGGCAAATGGGTTGGAATTCCACCTAAAGAATTGACCGGTGAGATGCCGATTCAGGCTAAAGAGAAAGCCAAACAAACCATTTGGTCTTTTGAGTTTGCTGACTCAGACTCCGTTGGAGATATCACGACCTATACAAAAGCTAGGGCAACCGACGGTGAAATCATCATTAAGGCCCCCAAAATCGAAATGAATAGGAAGACTGACGTGCTTGTCGCCACTGGTCGAGTTCAATATTTCGGAACCAAAGCGAACGTTATCGCCGACAAGATTGTCATTTACCGTAAGGAGAAGCGAGCACTACTGACTGGCAATGTGACGATGCTGGTTAAGCCAAAGGAAAGCGAAGAACAACCGGCGAAGGAAACTGAGCTTTCACCATTACCGCCAGCCGTACCAGACTCTATTTCGGCTTCCCGCCCTCCTGCCCCCGATGACGAATCTACAAAGAAGAAGGAAGACGAAATTCGGAGTACCAAGAACCTGCGGCAATATCCTCTCATTGTTCTGGCTCCGTCGATTGAATATTGGTACAAGAAGGGTGAGCGCCGAGCGAACATCACTGGGAGCCCACAAGCACGACAAGATTTGCCCGACAATGGATGGCGATACGTTTGGTCAGATCATGCTAAATACGATGGCGAAAAGGAATTACTTTCCTTGTTTAGCGCTCCAACCAAGCAAGACGTGATCATGAAGAATTCGGTCGGCGATGAACTTTATGCCGAGTCGGGAGTTTTGTCCACCAAGGAAGACGACGAAACGACATCCTTCAAGAATGGCCGAGGTAAAAGACCAACCCGCGACGACGATGTCCCCACCGGCGATAAGGACAAGAAGGACGGAGGAAAGGCGGGTGGCGATAAAGGAAAGGGCGGCAGTTTCTCGGGACCTATCGGGCGCAAAGTTTAACTTTCTGACCATAATGTCAGAGTGAACGTCTTCATTTCTGCTGACATCGAGGGCATAACCGGCCTCGTTTCTTGGTCCCAATGTGGACGCCCCAACGGAGATCATTACGATTTCGCCTTTGCGCGGCGCATGATGACCCATGACGTCAATGCCGCAGTTCGTGGCGCACGAAAAGCCGGGGCTGAACGAATCGTCATTAAGGATTCTCACGGAAACTCGAAGAACCTTCTGATTGACGACCTCGAAGCGGGGATTGAGCTCATTTCCGGGCACGGGTCGGGTCGGGACGGAATGATGGAAGGAATTGACGAGACCTTTCATGCGGCTTTCCTCATCGGTTATCATGCCAAGGCGGGATCCGCGGAGGGAATCATGGAGCACACCTATACCGGTCGCGCCCACCGGCTGTTCGTCAATGAAATAGAACTCGGTGAAATGGGTCTATCTGCGGCTACTGCTGGTCGCTATGGTGTCCCCTTGGCAATGGTTAGCAGCGATTACAAAGGTTGTGCAGAAGCGTATGCCATGTTCCCGGGAGTTCATACCGTGGTTACCAAGCACGGGATTGGGCGCTACATGGGTCGACTCCTTCATCCGTCAGAGACCGGTCCCCTTATTGAAGCGACTGCCGAGCAGGCTTTGAAAAACCTCAATCAGCCTTGGACGATCAAAGGAGAGTGCGTGGTTCGACTGGAAGTCAATCGCACTG
>JAYUOQ010000245.1:0-1608 GCA_043760685.1 Armatimonadota bacterium
TTATCCCACCATTCAACGTAAATGCGATCACCTTCCCAGCGAGCGTCAGATACCTTCATTTCGAGCTCAACGCGCAAAGCTATAACCAAGACAAGCAAACCCAATAAAAGGGTTACAACAAACCTCGAAAGCTTGGATTTCACCTTTGGTGTCACTAGTTCCCCGCACCTAAGCTTGAAGGATTTGCTCGTCTTATGCCGACACCAATTCTTACAGGCTTTGAAAAAATTCCTTTGTCTAGCCAAGTTGTGGGCGGCGTTGAATATCCTTTATCCCCAAGGCTCCTTGAGCCCTGCATACCCGACATTTCCGCCCCGTGGGCCTCGTCGGAATCTTCGATCTGCGTAGCTGAGGAAATGCAGGTTCTCATAACTTCTTTTTATTACAACTGTCAGCTAAAGAAGATCGCTTTCCCAGTTTGCATTGCAATGATCGACTTTGCCACTCGTTACCGTTGCACGAATTACAACCCTCTTGAGTCCGAAAGGAACTAACCGCCATTTAGGCTCACCAACATAACAATCATATTCGCCGTCGCCAAACTCATTTTCACCAATACTTGTGTTTCTCCTGTTCAAACCATATCCGTAACGATGAAGTAAATGATCGGCTTCTACTATGTTTTGCCCCTCAATATTCAACTCTCTAATTAGCGCAGATATCTTTTGTTGCTCGTTCACCGTTCTCAAACTTTTGGCCCAAAGCCCACCAATAAGTCCTGATACAATCACGATCGCCATCACTTTCGCCTTGGACGCTGATTTCAAGGAACTAACCACCTGCTCTCAATGAATTTCGTTCGGTGAGCCACGGTGTGGGCGAGGTCGTTTTGGAAGGGTGAAGATCAACAAGTATCGCATGGTTTTCGACCTTTCCGTCTCGCATACCTCGTCGGAATCTTCGATCTGCGTGGCTGAATGGCAACCATGAAAAACTGTTTGGTGAGTTAGGCACTATGGTCATTCTAACTCAAATTCAACGATGAATTGATGTCATATGTTGACGGGCAGAATTTAAGAGTGCCTTCCTTTACTGGCTTCCAGGCTGACTGTCTTGCCCGACTCGTCGGGGGTCGGAGCCGAGTGCCAAAAAGATAATCCTGCCCACACAAGTTGCTAGCCGAAGAAGACGTGGTTACTTGACTTTCTTAGGCAGACTCTTGAAACTCAACGGGTATTGAGCTACCTCGCCTTTCAAATTTGTGATTATTGCTACCATGCCTTTGTCGTCTTGAATTCTAATGGTCGCCCCTTCCCAGTTGGATTTCTTTATAAGCGTCCCTAAGTCCGGTAATTGAGTTTTTGCCAATTTGGAAAAAGAAGTGTTAGGCAAAGGCTGCCATATCCGTTCCCGGTTGGTTGAGACAACGAAGTACATAACCCATGTTGCCTCATTCCAAAAGTTTGGAATGAGCCTTGAGTCAAGTTCGGAGACATATTCTTTGGAAACAGCCCAACTCTCCCTTGTTTTCCCCAAAAATTCTGTAAACGCCAATTTAGCATTTGAAACATTATCAGTGATAATGATCCTAAAGCTACCGGCATCAGCAGCAGGCTCGTACTCAAAGGTGAACTCATTATCATAAACCGCCTTGGTTAACTGGCTGTT
>JAYUOQ010000246.1:0-3985 GCA_043760685.1 Armatimonadota bacterium
CGCCGCTAAGGTTCTTGAGGTTAAAGGCAATCGCTTCTTGAATATGGAGATCCCAATATTCCCAATTGTGGTCTCCAGCAAACTCCTGATACTCGTGAGTTATTCCAAATTCAGTAAATTCTTGGTGAAGGGATCGATTTGAATCAAGCAGGAAGTCTTCTGTTCCACAATCAAAGCGAAGCGCAGGCAGCGGATTTGCATTCTTAGCAAGCTCTACTAAGTCATCTTTTCCACCGGGCATGACTTTGCCAAATACAGGAATAAATTCTCGGATGAATGCGTCCTGGCTGTGCCTTCCGGTTTCAATCTCTTCGTTTGGATAATAGCGACCAATAGTTACGGCGCCGGAATGCGATACTGCAGACCGAAACAACTCTGGTCGCTCCAACGCGACTCGGAATGCGCCATATCCGCCCATTGAAAGTCCGGCAGTACACCATTTCCCGTCAATAGAAAACCAATGGTGAAGAAGTTCAGGCAACTCATATGCGATTGCCTGCAAATATTGAAATCCCTGGAGCGCGTCAACGTAGAAACCCCGACCGCCATCCGGCATAACCACAATGAGAGGTTTATCCGCGACGTAACGCTCAATCGAGGTTCGGCGTTGCCAAATGGAATGGTCATCACTCAGTCCATGCAACAACAGCATGCAGTGATAAGGTCCCTGCACACTCTTGTCAGGATAGATGACGAAGCTACTCGTTGCTTTTTGCAACGCCTGAGAAAAATAGCGAACCTCGTGAAGAGACATTCAGCTCTTTAGTGGTGATGACCAGCTTGAGGATCGTACCATTCGTTAACAAGATCCTTGTCAACGTTGCTTCGATATCGGAACCAAATATATAGGTTGATAACGAATGCAATGATCAGGCCATAGCCAAATCCGTGCTTCGCGACCTCAATGTCCGCAACTCGGTAATCGAAATACCATTCCTTACCAAGGGCAGAGGAGGAATAGAATCCAAATGTCGGAATAACGACCATCAAAACCGCTCCAAGTATTCTGGCAATCTTTGCATCTTCTTCCAAAATCGGCTTCTCTTGTTCAGACATATCGTCATTATGACGCCTATCGTCAAAATTCTGTACCTATGAATTCCGCCCGAAAACCAAATTCTTAAATTTGAAGTGGAAATCTATTTCAAAAAACGATTGAGCGTTGTTCTAAGCTCTTTGACCTTTTCTTCTCTCGACTCGTAATGGTCATGCTCTTCGCCAAAGACGCAGTCTTCGACATGGTGAGTCAGCAAGAGGACACCAAGTTGGTCTAACGCTGCTCGCAGAGCGGAAACCTGGGTAAGTACATCAACGCAGTAGCGTTCGTCATCCAGCATCTTCTTGATGCCATTGACCTGACCAGAAATTCTATTGAGTCGACGCTTTGCGTCTTCGTAGGTTGGGTTTGTTTCGTTCATCCTGCCAAGCCTCTGCTTCAGGAGCATTATAACAGGACGAGATTGGAGGTTAGGCAAAACCTAACCTCCAAAGTTTTTATTTCTTGATCTTAGTGGGTGATTTTGAAGCACCCTTTTTGGCGGCGTCCTTCAGGAACTGAGCTAACGATTTAGCGTCAAGAGCCCCTTCTGTCTTGAGAACAACTTTGCCGTTCCCGTCCAAAACCATGAGAGTCGGTAAGAGACTGACTTTGTATTTCGTTCCGGTCTTTTTGCCTTCTTTGTCGACATTTTGTTTGACTGAGACGAACTGCCCCAGCTTCTGAATCGCCAACTTGTCTTTATAAGTTGTTCGATCCATT
Organism: Armatimonadota bacterium; assembly: GCA_043760685.1. Lineage (GTDB taxonomy): Bacteria > Armatimonadota > Fimbriimonadia > Fimbriimonadales > Fimbriimonadaceae > Fimbriimonas. The sequence goes on from JAYUOQ010000246.1 coordinate 1,760, forward strand.
TCCATACAACTTCCTCACCAATCGGCGTAGAAGTCAACAAAGATAAGTTGCTTTGATGCCTTTGCCTGTTTCAATGCACTACTAAGATCTCGCTTCCAATTAACTTCAGAATGAGCTAGTGACGCCAAAACGGCAAGGCATGCAATGGTAAATGTTAATTTCTTCATCGTAACCTCACCTATATGATGCCACGAGTAAACTAAAAAATCACATGAGTGAAAAGCAATTCCGCCTTTATGACTCACTTTCTCGGAAAGTGAAGCCCCTTACTCCTGCTGAGACAGGACACCTTCGCTTTTATACTTGTGGACCAACTGTTTATTCTTATGCGCACATAGGAAACTTCCGTTCCTTCTTGTCGGCTGACTTAATTGTCCGGACCGCCCGTGCGATTGGCTGGAAAGTCACCTGGGTTTCAAACATTACCGATGTTGGGCATCTAACTGATGACGACATAGCCGATGCCACCGGAGAAGACAAGATGGAAAAAGCCCTCCGATCAAAGGAAGGTGAGCAGTTTCATAATGTTTGGGAATTGGCTGAATACTACGAAGGTGCGTACCGTGCCGACTGGCGGCTGTTGAATTTGGTCGAACCAGATGTACGCCCGAAAGCGACGCAGCATGTCCGCGAACAAATCATTGCTGCCGAAGAGCTCATTGAAAAAGGATTTGCCTATGAGACACCAACCGGTGTGTACTTTAGCGTTGAGAAATTCCCGAGTTACGGAAAGCTGAGCGGAAATACTCAAGAAAGTCTTCGAAAAGGAGTACGCGATGTGGTCCTTGATGAAAACAAGAAGGATCAATCTGACTTTGCTATCTGGAAAAAAGATGACAAGCATCTCATGCAGTGGTTTTCGCCTTACGGCTGGGGCTTTCCTGGTTGGCATATCGAGTGTTCGGTCATGGCGAGGGCGTATCTCGGCGACACAATTGACCTCCACAGTGGTGGAGAAGATAACAAGTTCCCTCACCATGAATGCGAAATTGCACAGAGTGAATCCCTAACCGGGAAGCCTTTCTGCGAACACTGGAGTCATACGGCATTTCTTCAGGTGAACGGGCAAAAAATGTCCAAAAGCCTAGGGAATTTTTATTACGTCAGAGGTTTGATGGCAAAGGGCGCAGATCCTCTAGCCATTCGCTTTGCGTTGATTTCGGGTGTATATCGAAAGAATTTGAACTTTACCGATCAGGGCCTCGAAGACGCCAAAACTAACATTGATCGATTCCGGAGGGCTGATGTTGCTGTACAAGAGGCACTTGAATCCGGAACGAAAGGAGCCGACGTGATTGGAACCGAACTCGAGTCACTCTATGATCAAGCCCTTGACGCGATGTTGAGTGATCTCAATACTCCGATCGCAATTTCAAAGGCGCTTGAAGGTGCCAAAGTGATTACCCGAGATCCTATCAATATGGCCTCCGCCGTGTCTGGAGAGCTATTCTTGACAAGAATCAATGATCTCCTCGGGATCGTGCGGCACCCCGTTGACTTAGAATTGCCAGAAGATTCAAAGACATCGTCTGCCGATGAAGCACGGATTTTGGAGCGAATTGAAGCCCGCAAGGCTGCGAAAGCTGCAAAGGACTGGGGACTGGCTGACACCATTCGAAAAGATCTTCTAGCCGAGGGAATTTCGCTAACTGATAATTCAGATGGCTCGGTAAGTTGGACACTAGCGTAATGCAACATTCTGAGTTACAATAACCTCACCATGAAAGTTGTAGTTTCCGTCGTTCTTGCCGTTCCTGTGCTCGTTTCTCTCGTGGCATGGAAAGGATCAAGCGAGTTCCCAAAATATGTCACCAACAAAACGCTATACGCAAAAAATGATTTTCGAGGAAAGGAATTCAAAAACTTGCAGTTTGGAAAAGTACTTTCCGGAAGTATTCCAGTAGCCAAGGACCTAAAGGGCAAAGTTCTGCTCATCGATTTCTGGGCAACTTGGTGTGGTCCTTGCCGGGCAGTCATTCCTGAGATGAACGAATGGAAAACCAAATTCGAGAATGATCTGGTCATTGTTGGGGTTAGTAACGAAAAGCCTGAAGTAATCCAGGAATTCATGAAGGGCACAAAAATGAACTACGCAGTGACGACGGATATTGACAAGACCATGTCGAAAATTCTAGGCGTTGAGGGCATTCCCCACGTCTTGATCATTTCCCAAGACGGTATTGTTCGATACCAAGGCTTTCCTTCTCAAGCCGAGGACAAACTCAC
>JAYUOQ010000247.1:0-1607 GCA_043760685.1 Armatimonadota bacterium
ATCCTTCCGGCATATCGCCGCGAAGACCGCCAGGCACGATCCACGATGGCATCATTCGGACACCGCTAAACATCTCGAACAAGTCAAGAATCAATTCTCGCTGTTGAAAGGAATAGAAGAATGGCGTCATCGCCCCGAGATCTAATGCATGAGTTCCTAGCCAGACGAGGTGAGAAGCGACTCGGCTAAGTTCAGCGAGGATGACTCGAAGGTATTGTGCCCGCCTCGGAATTTCGCATTCCAATAGCTTCTCCACCGCCAAAGCATGCGCAAGGTTGTTGCCGTTCGCATTGAGGTAGTCCATGCGGTCGGTCATGACCACGCATTTGTGATACTGCTGGTACTCGGCTTCCTTCTCCATACCGGTGTGGAGGTAACCGATGACGCACTTGCACTGGACAATGGTTTCGCCGTCGAGTTCGGTGATGACACGCAAAACTCCATGAGTCGACGGGTGCTGTGGACCCATGTTGACGATCATCGTGTTTTCGCCAACACGTTCAAAGATCGTCTCGGTCGAAGGCATGAATGTTTCGCGGGACATTAGATTATTTGGTTGTAAGTTGTCTAGGCTGCGGCAGTTCCGGCTGCAGCTGGCTTCTTATCGCTGGCGTTCTTACCAAGGATATAGTGCACCTTGCCCGGAGTCGCGACGATAAAGAGGGAATAGGCAATACGATCCTTTATTTCGATTGAGGTTCCATCTGGGCACGTAATGCTTCCCTGATTGAAAAGGATTTGACTGTCCTTGACGGGTACTGATTTCGTGTCCGCACCGGTGAAGTTTGCCGTGGCTGGCAGTTTTCCGCCTGCTTCTACCGGAACAATATGCACGTTTGCATCGGCTGTTGCATATCGAACTTCGTTTTCAATAACTTTTGTCGTATGATCCGGCATAACCAAAATCGATGATCCGACGTCAGTTGTCAAATTGGTTTTAACTTCAAGTTTCTTAAATTCTTTGTCTTCTGGCTTGAGTTTGTACTCAATACGAAGAGTTTGCTCACCCGTCCCAATTGGCAGCATATCGGTAGCATCCATCGTTGGGCTTGTTGGCGCAACTCGGCGAGCCTTGTACCAAAGGTCAATGTCCCCTGAGGTCAAATTAACCACACGGGCATATCCTGGAGCTTTTCGGTTTTGAATTCGATCAACTGCATTTTGGGCAGTAGAATCGGTGCCACAACCGTGGAGGAATATTCCGCTGATAAGGACGAATGGAACAAAGGTTTTCATAGAAAATGTTAGTTGAAAATTACGCCCGCACGATTGGTCATCGTGCGGGCAAATGGAACCCTATTGAGGGGTTTGGTTCTTGAGGCCACCAGGATTATCTGGAGCCGCTGGCTTGTTAAAGTCTGCCTTTACGGTTGACTCCTTGTTGACACTGTTGTCTCCGGCACCCTCATCACCACCGGAGCAGCCGATCAGTACGAAGCTAGTTAACGAAAGAATAATTGCGAAGATAGTTAATCTCTTCATGAAGCTATTTTACATTGACTCAATCGAGAAATACATAAAAAAGCCCTTCAGAATTTCTGAAGGGCTTCTTTTTATACGATGTCAGTTCTCAGTCTAGAGGCTGAAGTCGTAGTCTGGTCTGAACA
>JAYUOQ010000248.1:0-3980 GCA_043760685.1 Armatimonadota bacterium
CCTTTGGTGGCGAGCTTTTGGACGATGAAATTATCGATTGAGTTACGGATGACTGCCTTTGAATCGACAACCGGAACAGCAGGCATAGTTGGGACGACAAATGCCCAATGCTTCTCGTACTTCGCGCCTTGGTCTATCCAGTTTTTGATAGTTTCAATTTGATCGGTGCTTAATTTGGGCATCCCGGAATCCTTCGGTGGCATCGGCGAAGCAGAACCAACCTTGATTCGGTCCATGATTAATGATTCTTTCGAATTTCCCGGTTTAATGGCGAAATCACCATCTCGATCACGGGTTGCGTCTTTGGCATCACTTAGTCGTAAATCGCCTTTGACTTCTTTTCCGTCTGGACCGTGACATTTGTAGCAATGTTCGCTGAGAATCGGGCGAACATCACGGTTATAGTCAACCTTTTTAATTGTTTGAACTGGTTTATTCTTTGTTTGATTGCCGCTCGTTGCGAGTCCCATGCCAAGACATGCGGTTGCCAAACAAATAAGGAAGAGAGGTCGAAGATGCTTCATGAATAGCCGGAAATGGATTCAAGTTGATGTTACGACCTTTTGAGGCAAAAAGAAAAGGCTTCCAACTTATTGGAAGCCTTTTCTAACATTTTGCGGAAGCTAAGTCTAGCCTGCAGCTTTTGAAGCCGATGTTGGATCTAAGGCAATGCTTGGACCCATGGTTGCACTCATGGCGATGCTTTTGATGTATCGTCCTTTTGCGCTGCTTGGCTTTGCCTTGAGAATCGCGCCAAAACCAGCGAGGAAGTTCTCGGCTAATTGGGCATCGGTGAAGTTAACTTTGCCGATTGCCATGTGAACCACGCCTTCTTTGTCAGCTCGGTATTCAACACGGGTTGCCATCTTGATTTCCTTAACTGCGTTACCGATTGCGTTGGTGACGGTACCGTTTCTCTTGTTTGGAGTCTTGGGTCCGAGTGCACGACCGATTTTACCGATCTGTGGAGCCATGTCTTCGGTTGCAAGAATAACGTCAAACTTCATTGGCTTGCCGCCAAATTCTTTTGCGCCATTTTGGATTGCGGTGATGAGTTCTTCTCCACCAACAATGTCTGCCCCAGCTTTTTCAGCTTCGGCGACATGGTCACCCTTTGCAAGAACTGCAACGAGTCGAACCTTACCGGTCCCGTGGGGAAGAGTTGTTAGACCACGAACGTTTTGATCACCTTTTCGAGGATCAATTCCGAGGACGATAGCAAGATCAATGGACTCAACAAACTTGGCGTTTGCGGTAGCTTTGACTTGGGCGATGGCTTCTTCAAATGTAAGAAGAGCGCCTTTAGTGACTTTGGTTGTCAGCGCATTGTAGCGCGACGAATGTCGATCTTTTTTCTTATTAATTCGCATGAATCACCTTGTGGTTCGCATGATCCCGAAGGATCTCCCACTTATTGCGAAGGTATAGGATACCTGAAAGAGCCTGTAGCTGTCAGCTAAAGGCTCTTTCAGGTCAGGGCTCCCGTTAACTGATTTGCAATCGGTTAATTCTGAGTTGGCGGTTTTGTTGGTTCTTGTGCTTGAGTATGAAATTGAGCGTTTATCGTTCCACCTTGCGTTTCAGGAGAAGCTACATGGACATTGATCGGGTTTGGGTTTCCAAAAGTCTTTAGTTTCTCGACCAAATCTATCCCCATTGTTTCTTTAATCTGGGTGGCAAAGTTCCAGAGTTGGTTAACTTGGTTGTTTCCACCAGAACTGCTCGACATAATTGTTAGCTGTTCGATTGGGGCAGAAGAGATCGATTCTCCCATCGCTTTGATTAAGAGTTCAAGCTTTTGCGAGAGCATCATTTCTCTTGCACTTGGTCCCGCCGCATCCCAAGCATGAGCCATTGCTCGTAAAGCGTCACCCCGTGCTTCTCCATCAGCGATCACTCCGGCATATTGGGCTTTTGCACGGGCTTGTGAGGCTTCAGCGGATGCTTTTGCGGGTTGTATTACTTCGGCATCGAGGCGAAGCCGAACCTGCTCGAATCGTGCGGTTTGAACCGCAACTTCAGCTTTTGACTTGGCGACTTCGGCGGCAACGATTGAGAGTTCTTCAGCTACAACTGCATCGCGTTGAGAAAGAGCGTCAATCAAGCGCTTTTGGGCATCAGCGTTTGCGGATGCGATCTGACCTTGGATGACTGCCCGTTGCTCTTGCTCCCGGTTGTCGGCGGCTCGGACAATTGATTCTGCCTTGGCTTTTGCTTCGGCAATCCGGGCTGAACTAATGACCTCTGCACTTCGCTTTCGACCCATGGAATCGAGATACTTGACTTCATCGTGGACATTTTGAATTTTCAGCGTATCGACGACGAGTCCTAGAGTCGTCATGTCGGCCTCAACTTCATGCACCAATCGTTCGGCGAAAAGGATCTTGTCTTCGTTAACCTCTTCCGGTGTCATCGTGCTGAGTACGCCACGGAGGGAACCTTCAAGAGTTGCTTTTGCAATGGCAATGATCTCCTCTCGTTGCTTGCCGAGAAACCGCTCGATGGCATTATTCAGGACTGGTTCGTGACCGGCGATTTTCACGTTTGCAACGCCTTGGACAGTCAGAGGAATTCCGCCTTTGCTGTAGGCATTTGAGGCACTTACATCGATTGGCATGTTCGTGAGGTTGATCCGATCAACCCGCTCTAAGAATGGAATTCGGATTCCTCGACCGCCTTTGATTAAGCGATAGCCGTATTCTCGACTACCTTCTTTTCTTCGTCCACCGGAGAAGATCAATACTTCGTTCGGCGCACAGATATAGATAAGCGATGGCAGGCTAAGTAGGAAGATGAGAAGGAAGAAAACGAGGACACCGATGATAATTGCAACTGCGGTCATTTCTTCACCTCCTTGGTTCCTTCAACTTTTGAAGCGGGCTTTGCCCCTTCGGAGGTTTGTCCTTGCAATATTTTTGGAACATCAATACCAACGGTGTCTCGGACACTCGCAAGGACCGTGTGGAAGATTGCGGGGAAGGCCGCGACATAGTTCGTTAATGTTTGTCCGTCTCCATTGTCGATGAGTTTTACGGTTCCGATTTTCACTTTTTTAACGGTTTCAGTTGTTGCCTTGAGAATTTTTTCTAGGTCATCCATGACGGCAATGTTCATTGCCGATGGACCGGCTTCTCGCCATGCGGCGTGGAAAGATTCTAGGGCTTTACCGGCGGCCACACCACGTTCTCGAACGCTTGCGGCTTCGCCTTGAGCAAGGAATTCTCTTGCAACCTTGTCGGCTTCTGCGGGGAGGATTTCATCAACCTTGAGTCGAAGTCCTTCAACCTGAGAGCGAATTTGCTGAAGCTCTTGTTCAGCTCTTGCCCTGGCCTCTCTTGCCGCAGCTTTGGTCGTCTCTTGCTCCGACGTAACCTTGGATTCCAAATCAGCCACAATTTTTCGGAGTTCGTTCTTCATCTTTGCGATGTTTGCATCGGCATTTGAACCGGCTACATTGGCTTTGGCGAGCTCTTCGCTCTCGATCTTTTCCGCCATTCGCTTAGAGTCAGATTCTGCCATCTCAGCATCACGAATGATGTTAGCAATTGCTTCCCTGCCAATAGAATCGAGATACCGAGATTCGTCACTTACGTGCTGAATTTTGAGGGTGTCCAGGTGTAAGCCAAGCTTTTTAAGGTCCAGTTCAGATTCCTTCGTCAGCTCGTCGGCAAACTTGAGGCGGTCTTCGTTTACTTGCTCAGGAGTTAGTCTTGCCAGAACTCCTCGAAGATGACCTTCGAGAGTCTCCTTTGAAACTTTTTGGATTGCGGTGGGTGGTTGTCCAAGAAATCGTTCAATGGCATTTCCAATTACGCCAGCATCGCTGGACACTTTTACGTTTGCAACCGCTTCGACGTTCAAGGCGATTCCCCCTTGGGCATAGGCTCCTTTGATCAAAATGGGAACTTCAAACGTGTTGAGGTTCATTCGGTCAACCCGTTCAAGGATTGGGGTGCGCCATCCTCGACCACCAAAGACCA
>JAYUOQ010000249.1:0-1604 GCA_043760685.1 Armatimonadota bacterium
GGCCACCGATAAGAAAGGACAAACGCCGCTGGATCGAGCCAGGAATTGTCGCAGACAAGAAGTGGTTGCCTTCTTGATGTCCAAATCCTGAAGAGTTCGCATCGTACGTCGCGACATGGAACCCGAGGAACTGCATTCAGGCTGCTTACCACAAGAATTGTGGAACTGCATTGTCGAGCAAGTGGGATACCGCAAGCAGATATGCCCTTGTGGCATCTCCTTCAAACGGGACCTTGCAAACAAACCACTTATACTTTGCATGAATTTTAGGATTTGAATCCCGTCTCGTGAAACTCGTCGGGACCTCACAAAGTCTCGGCCCGCAAGCAGTGCCTCAGCAAGTCCGGGATACCGCAAAGCGGCGCAAGCTAACGAACCCCAAGAGCTACGCTCTTGGCAAATTCTCACCCTGCCACTATGCCAAATTAAGTAAGCCCATCGCCAAAGAGCGATGGGCTTACTTAATTTGGTACTCCGGACGGGATAGACGCTACGCGGAGCTTCGCTACCGAACCCGAGGAACTGCGTTCCAGCTGGTTATCTCACCCTGCCAAGAACAAAATTAAATAAGGGGAGTGTCAAAGAACACTCCCCTTATTTAATTTTTGGTACTCCGGACGGGATTCGAACCCGCGACCTTCGCCGTGAAAGGGCGATGTCCTAACCGCTAGACGACCGGAGCAGACAAGGCATTATTATGACTCAGTCAGGCGTGAGATTGCCAGGATTTTGTTCGTGTCAATCACGCTTTACGATTGAGACATTGAAAATTTGGTCAAAAAAAGACGTGGGTAGAATTTCTACCCACGTCCCATTTATTTTCTGCGTTAGTCTCTTCCAGAACCTGATTCAGATTTTGAGATGTCAACGATGTTGTCGTCTCGATCGATCGTTCTTTCTGGTGGAATTTCGCCTGGACTTGGCAGTTCGAGTTTTTTTACTTTGCTCGGAGACAAAATCCTCGCTCCAAAAAGGAAGCGATTATTGTAGTAATTGTCGTTGAGCGAACTCTCGGTAACTTGACGTGCTCCCGAAGAGGCATGGATGAATCGACTGTTTCCAATATAGATTCCTACGTGACTGACATATCCACGAGTGTTAAAGAAGACAAGATCACCAGTCTGAAGTTGAGCTCGAGTAACCCGAGTTCCTCGATTACACTGCTCACGAGCGGTTCTTGGCAAGTTGATTCCAACTGATCGGAATACTTGAAGCGTAAAGCCACTGCAGTCGGTTGATGCACGACTAGAGTTACCGTAAACATACCGAACTCCTGTGAACGATCTTGCATTTTTAATAACTTGCGTTGCAGCCTCAGGGTTAGATGAGACAACTGGAAGCTTTGGAGCTTCAGTTACAATATGACCCGGGTAGCTTACGAAGTCTGAGTGAACCCAACCTACGGTTCCTCCAGTAAATCTCAATTGGTAGAAATCACCGCGATGGTCAATGATTGTGGCTCGACCACCGTCAACTCTTGTTAGAGCGGAATTGGTCTTGGAAGGTCCTTTTCGAACCGTTACATTGTCACCAATGACAGTTGCCAAAATTGCATTCGATGTCGTAGGTTCTTTTGGAGCCGGCGTTTCTTCGGCTGGAATGGT
>JAYUOQ010000250.1:0-3975 GCA_043760685.1 Armatimonadota bacterium
CCGACAATATGAGCAAGCGAGCATCAACGTTGGGCTTTGCACGGACCAACTTGATGAGCTTAAGTCCGACCCCGGAGGGGTCACAGAAAGTAGCCAGGGTGTCGGAGTGACATTGAGCTTTAGCGAAAATGAAATGCAGACCCCTGGAAAGATAAAAAAAGCTTTAAGTCCAAGGTCGCTTTCAACGACTTCCGAATTGAACTCACTTTGTGAGCGACCCCGGCTGTTACAGCCGCACCAAATTTCAAACCAAAAAAGAACCGCTGTTGTCATAACCGAGCCCAGCGGCACCAAATTCGAACAACCTCAAGCCGAAGAACTGAGCTCGTATGATCAGATAATCTTTGTTTGTGGACACTACGAAGGAATCGATCATCGAATAGAAGAAACGTTCGCTACGCACGTTTTTTCGATCGGAGACTATGTCCTCACTAACGGCGAGCTACCCGCTTTAGTGATGGCGGATGCCATAGTAAGACTTTTGCCTAGCGTCCTAGGAAATGAGGACTCACTCGAGGAAGAATCGTTCCAAAACAATTTACTTGGTGCGCCAAACTATACTCGTCCAGAAGTTTGGCGAGAAAAACCGATTCCGGAAGTGCTCAAGAGCGGCAATCATGCAATGATCGAAAAGTGGAGAAAAGACCAAGCTCTCAAGCGAACCAAAGAGCGAAGACCAGACCTATTGGACTAGACTTTATGATGAAAGCAGCCCGACTAGGAACTAAATCGGTCGAAACTTCCTTAATTAACTTTGGCGAGAACCTAAAAAAATGAATACTCAGGAACTAGTCGATCACGTCGCACGGACGCCCTTAAGCCAAATTCTGGTGTTTGCGGTTGTCCTTTCCATTTTTCGGATCGCAACCTTTAAATTCATTCGCGATACGGTCGCCCACCGTAGAGAAGGAACTTGGAAGGTGCTAAATGGGATTAGCGAACTTTTTGACGCCCTAATTTACGCGGCAGTTTTCATTTTCATGGTCATCCGACCTTATGCCTTCCAGACTTTTCAAATCCCAACCGGGTCGCTGGTTCCAACATGTATGGTTGGAGATTTCATTGGTCTCAACAAAGCGATCTATCGATATTCCGACCCAAAGCGAGGCGATATTGTGGTCTTTCGACCACCAATTGAAGCCGTCATCGACAAAAACAAAGAACTTGAAGCTGACGGTAAAACAGTTAAGGTCGACTTTGTCAAACGTCTCATTGGTCTTCCCGGAGATACCGTAACGATGACCCAAGGAAATGTTTTCATCAATGGCAAACCACTTTGGGAGCCGTACAAGCACTATACGGTAGCTACAAATCCAGAGCAAACTCTTTTCCGCCTTCTCACGGGTGCGGAGCGTGATGCTGAGTCTAAGCCAAGCTGGAAATTAGTTCGATATAAAGGAGAGCTAATTCCCCTCAACTATACGGAATTCGATGCAAACAAAACTGGTGTCGCTGAAAGATTCCGCATTGATGATCCGAAAGAATGGGCAACCGCAAGAGCTCTTCCTGCCGAGAAAATTCCAGATGGTTACTACCTATTCATGGGGGACAATCGAAATCACTCATTCGATGGTCGTGGATGGGGTCTTGTACCAAAGGCATCGATTGTCGGTCGAGCGGAGTTCATTTGGCTTCCATTGCCTCGAATTGGCAAGATTCATCATGTTGACAACGGTGATAAGCCAGCCCCAAATGCCGAAATCTCTGAATTCTTAAGATAACGCGTTCCTAAGATAGATTGAATCGGAAAGTCTTTATTGATCTTCGGTATCAGAAATCGGACAACTTAAACTCTTATCAAACATCCCGGACCGATCGAAACAACAAGGTCGTCGATTCCCCGCCGTCATTTTCGAAATCGCCACTTCGATTCGTTTCGTGCGCGTCTCGGCTTTCTTGCCAGATACGATCCACTTGATCCAATCTCGACGAGCAATCGGCGTGATGTCCAACCAAGTCTCCATTGCTTTGGGCGGCGCAGACTTCAACGCACCGAGAACATCGTCGGGAACTTCCGGCTCCGGCTCAACCGCTACCGGCGAAATGACTAATTCGACGATCTCACCCGGCTTTGCCGCACTCGCTTCCTGCAATTCGGGTCGAACTTTTAACCAATGTCCCCCTTGCCCATCGGGATCAAGTGTTGCCTGAAAGAGAACGCCATTAATAGTGCCTTCAACCGAAACTTGGCTTCTCGCAGGCAATTTTGTGCTTGCTTCGTCAGGCAAGTTCAGGAACGTCCAAGGTGCGCCTCTGTCGATTCCTCCGGGACGAACCAACTTTGCCCTGAAACTAATTGGTGAGCTCGTTTTTGCCATTTCGATCGTAATCAGATTTTATCCTAGCATTAGCGGATTGCCCACAAAAGAGTTTTAAATGTGCCCCAGACTAACGCAAAGCAATGATCCTCAAAAATGTGCCAAAATGAATGTTCGGCTCAAGCGTGGATTTTCCGTCGCGCCTCTGTGCCTCGAAGGCTTAACCGCCAACGTGGAAAATGGCAAGTTCAATTGAACTGCAAATGAAGGAAACGGGAGAAAACAAATTATGTCGAAACAAGCAATTTTGGAAAGCGTTGCCGCACCAAACATCAAAGCCGACGCGCCAACTATCTGGCCAGGCGATACCGTCAAGGTACATGTAAGAGTCCGTGAAGGCGACAAAGAGCGACTTCAGATGTTCGAGGGCCTTTGCATTGCCGTTAAGCACGGTGGCATTGCCAAAACAATTACCCTTAGAAAGGTCACCAGCGGAGTTGGCGTTGAAAGAACGTTCCCAGTTCACTCACCAAACGTTGCAAAATTTGAAGTTACTCGACGTGGTCGAGTTCGACGCGCAAAGCTTTACTACCTAAGAGACAAGGTTGGTAAGGACGCAAGAATTAAAGAAAGACGTAAATAGCCTGATTATTCGATGAATACCCAGGAAATGGTCGACCGTGTCGCTCGGACGCCGCTGAGTCAAATTTTGATCTTCGCGGCAGTCCTCACGGTTATCCGCATCGTATCGTACAAGTTTGTTCTTTCAACTCCAGCGCACCTTCGAAAGACTTCGGGTAACTGGAAGTTCGCAAACGGAGCTAGCGAACTCTGCGATGCACTCATTTATGCGGCGATATTCATCTTCATGGTCATCCGACCATACGCATTTCAAACCTTTCAAATCCCGACGGGCTCACTAGTCCCAACCTGCATGGTTGGCGATTTCATTGGCTTAAACAAAGCGATCTATCGCTATACCGAGCCAAAGCGCGGAGATATTGTCGTCTTCAGACCTCCCATCCAAGCGTGCGTTGGCTTTCCCGGACAAATCGACGATGACGGAGTTACCGTCAAAGTAGATTTCGTCAAGCGGCTCATTGGGTTGCCCGGTGATAAAGTCGAAATTCAAAAGGGTCAAGTCATCGTTAACGACAAGCCACTTTGGGAACCGTACAAGCACTACACAATTCCCGACAACGAACAGAAGACGTTCACACTCCTTAAGGGTGCCGAGCGCGAAAGCTATCCAAAACCTGACTGGAAGCTTGTAAAGTACAAAGGCGAGTTAATTCCACTAAATTACACGCCGTTCGACGCCAATATGCCCGGAGGCAGACGAGAATACTCTGTCGCCGAGAAGTATCAAATAACCGACGAGGCTGAGTGGCCCAAGGCAAGGGCTCTTCCAGCCGAAAGAATTCCGGCTGAATACTACCTATTCATGGGCGACAACCGAAGCGGATCATTTGATGGCCGTGGTTGGGGACTGGTTCCAAGAGCCAGCATTGTCGGTAGAGCCGAATTTGTTTGGCTGCCAATTTCTCGCATCGGCAAAATCCACCATGTTGACAATGGAGAAAAACCTTTGCCTGGTGCCGAAATTTCCGAATTTCTCAAGTAGTTGTTATTCAAGCTTACAGCCGTCAGCTCTCAGCTTTCAGTAAAAAGGGACTTTCGCAGTAAACTTTGCGGAGACCTGTGAGAAACTCAGATT
>JAYUOQ010000251.1:0-10607 GCA_043760685.1 Armatimonadota bacterium
CTCGACCAGCGAGGGAGATAAGTTCCTTAACCTTATAGTTCCCATTGGCATCGATTGAAACTAGAGGCATTCGATGGGCCGAGGCAAACGACTGGTTTATGGCGTAAATTTGATCGTATAGGCGTGAATTATTCCGGTCTTCTGGCTCCAATCGGCTTGGAAGAATCAGGACCCTTACTTTGCCATTTGCCATCCTCGCGATGGTGTAAATTTCTTCGATAGACGGATTTCCCATTGCCAGGCAGCCTGCGCTCACTTGGTTTCCGTGGATAAAAATATCGCCTCCAGGATTGGTTGAGGTGGCCAGCACCCTGTCTGCACCGTTCGGATAGTTGAGCCCAAGGGATAAATGATAGGAGCTGAAAGGATTAAAGCGATCGACGTAGTACCAGCCTTCAGGAACTTGCATGTCTCCATATTGCCGTTTTGGTCCGAGGGTGCCTGATGCGGCGAGAACGCGATACTTTTGCAGGAGTCGTAGCTTGGACGTTGTTGAATTTGCGCCCCATATTTCCAATGTTTTTTCGTCCTTGAACGCTCGAAAGAAGATTTGCTTTGGCGGGTACTCGATGCCGGCTGCTTTTGAATATTTTTTTAGGATTGGTTCAACATTCGCTCTTGCCTTCACTTCCTTGTCATTGATGGCGAGAGTTGCTACGATGAACGATGAAATCATGAGATTTTCCTTAAGGACTTATCGAGTTAACAATTGTTGGGTCGGAAAAGTTGCCATACAAACCGCTACAATAAGAAAGAACCACTCATGCCATTAACACGCGATCAGCTTGCTCAACGGGCCGCCCAAGAACTTCGGGATGGATTTTACGTTAATCTCGGAATTGGAATTCCGACCCTTGTGGCGAATTATATTCCGGAAGGAATGGACGTAAATTTGCAGTCGGAGAATGGGATGCTTGGTCTTGGACCTTTCCCTTTTGAAGGCGAAGAAGATGCAGATTTGATTAATGCGGGCAAACAAACGGTTACCGAGATTGCGGGTTCGTCGTATTTTTCCAGTGCAGATTCATTTGCGATGATCCGGGGTGGACACATTGATCTTTCTATCCTCGGGGCGATGGAAGTGAGCGAGCAAGGCGATTTGGCTAATTGGATGATTCCGGGCAAGATGGTGAAAGGCATGGGTGGAGCGATGGATTTGGTTGCGGGCGTTAAGCGCGTCGTGGTGGTTATGGAACACACGAACAAAGCCGGCGAGTCAAAGGTTCTTCCGGAGTGCTCGTTGCCTTTGACCGGGAAACAATGTATGGATTTGATCATCACCGACTTAGCGGTGTTTCAGGTTGAGCGCGGGGTAGGTTTGACCTTGATTGAATTGGCACCGGACGTTTCGCTTGAGGAAATTACCGCCAAGACGGCAGCGAAGTTTACGGTTTCACCCGACTTGAAGACAGTAAGTGTTGTTTAGATTCGTTTGAACGAATCGGCGACCATCCAGCCACAAATTCCGCCGAGATAGGCAAGATTCCCGCCCCAAAGTAAGACTTGGACCGGGTTGAAATTTGCTATCGAAAGTGCCGCCGCACCCGCCATGATCAGGGTTGTAACACCAATTCCAATCATAAATCGCAAGTGACTGACCGTAAAGCCTCGTTGGGAAACGGTAACCATAGCGTAGAGTACGGCGGCCGCCCAGAAGTTGACAATTGCAACCATTGCCAGCATAAGGATTGGTGAAGAAACTCTGCCCGTTGCTACTATCGTTGCAGCATTAAACCGGTCAATATAGTCCCCGGCACAAAGGACAGCACCGGTACTTACACCGCTTAAGAAAAGCATGATGACGAGTCCAAGTGTCCATGTATTGATTAGCCCGAGCCCTGGTGTAATTACGGGCTCTTTTGCGAGCATCACATAGAGTCCGGCACTAACCACGAGGAGGGTGCCAACAATGATGGTCATTGCCGATTTTTGAGTTGCTTTTGCCGCTGAGCTAGGATTTTTGGTGTCGCGGTAGTTACGAATAAGTTCTTCGTGGCGTTGTTGATAGATTGGATTCCGGGGATCCATTTGGGCCGCGTAGGCATACATTTTTGCTGCTTCGTCAAGCCTTCCTTTTGCCCGTGCGATATCGCCAAGTACGGCGTAGGGGATCGGTTGTTTATTGTCCTTGCGAATAATGTTACGGGCTAATGTTTCTGATTCTGTGTATTGACCTCGAGTAAAAATGAGCGTTAGCTTTGTGACATCAGCGGCGACAGTTGAAACAGTTTGGGTGCTCTTGGTGGTCTGAGGTTTAGGTTGGGGGCGAGCTTGAGTTTGAGTCTGCGGACGGGGCTGGTTCGCTTGTCGCTTTTGGTGATCAAGGTTTCCGTCGTATTGTTTGCGGCGGTCATTATCGCCGAGAACTTCATAAGCTTCCGTTGCTTTGAGGAAGAGATCGGCAGATTGTTTTGACGGAGATTTGTCGGGATGATGGGCTAAAACGAGCTTGCGGTAAGCCGACTTGATATCTGCAGTCGTAGCATTACGTGCAATTCCAAGAATTCTATAGTGATCCTGCGCCATCTCCTTCAATCATTTTTGGCGTTTTTTCGCCAAATTGCATCGTTAAAACCGACATTCTTCCTATCCGGCGTCTTTTATTTGGTTCGTAACATTACTACCCAAATTTTGGTAGAAGCTTAGCACGACGAATCCAATATAAATTCCGACCACCAGCAAAACAAGAACGCCCATAAAATGTCCTAACTGAATTGATCGTGTTTTTGCCTCGGCCTGGTAGTAGTCGGACATCTTGTTGAGCATCTGATCGAGGTTGCCGGTCATTTCTCCAGTGCTTAACATGTCGATGACAATTGGAGACAGTGCGCCGGTACTACGCAAAGTTTCGGTGATTCCGGCTCCACCCTCAAGCACCTTTGAAGCGGGATAGAGTTTTGCGCGTACATATTCGTTTCCGCACGAATCTGCAGCAAGCTTCAAGACTTGGGGTAACGGAACACCGGCCTGGTAAAGAGCACCAAATGCTCGACCAAACTTCGCCATCGATGTCTGCTGGACTGTTTTCCCAATGAAGGGAATATACAAGATGAAAGCATCCCAACTATATTTGATTCGGAAGTTTGCGAGACCTACCCGAAAGAACAGAAAGAGACCGACAAGGATTGGAGTGAGAACAAACCACGTTGATATGTTGGTGAGCGGGGAGGAAAGTCTTTGTCCGTTCGGCGCTAAAGTGCTGATGATTAGGTTTGTTGCAATGATGATCAAAATCGAGGCAACGATCAGGATTTTTGGATAAATAGTCACTCGTCGATAGAGGTTCCGAAGCTCGATTTCGTCTTCAGTGTATTTGGCGACAGTAAAGAGCGATTCGTCCAAGAAGCCGCCTTCTTCACCGGTTCGGATGATGCTGAGCATGACCGGAGTGAAGATTTCAGGGTATCGCTGCATGCCAGCCGACATAGGACGTCCCGCTTCAACATGTCCCTTCATTTCTTGGACGACATGCTTAAATCGAGGGTCACGAGTTTGGTTGCTGAGCGTATCAAGGCTTTGAACCATCGGAACACCTGCTCGCAACATGGTTCCGAGTTGGTTGAAGAAAAAGGCAAGAGTCGAAAGAGCAACTTTGCCGATCACTGGGCCGAGAACACTAGTTTGGATATAGGAACGTTGGGCAGTGGAAGGTCCGGCGATATAGCCGCTGTGCCCAGCATAAGACTCGACTCCGGCGGCTACCGAGTCGGCGGCAGATACGTTGCGCTCAACCCTTACTCCCCGACCATCGACTACATAGTCAGCCGCAAAATCAATGGGATTGACTGGCTCTGGTCTTGGAATTTCCTGTTTTATTGGGGGTGGTGGGGCTGCTGCGCCTAAAGGATCATTAACGCTGGTAGCAACTCCAATCGACTGGACGTTTAGTCCTCGATTCATTAGATCACCCATGGCAGTATCAAGAGAGGAACCAAATACGAACCCACTTATGGACTCTCCATCCTGTCTTACTGCTTGATATTGAAACGTGGGCATCTTTCTATTATTGGACGTTATTTAGCATTTTAACCATGTTTGACGCATACATATAGTAGAGAAATCCTACCATGATGCCCGCGAATAGAGCCAAGGCAACAATGGTCATGATATTTACGGCAATTTTTAGGCTGCCAGTTTTGGCTTGAAAAGTGTCTGCTTCTGCCTTAGCGATATGGTTTAGGGCCCCTGGTGTATCGCCAACGAGTTCACCGTTTTGGACCATATGAACGTATTCTGGTGACAATAATCCGCTTCTCTGAAGCAACGCTCCAAGCGGCTCATTTTCTCGAGCCGTTCCAATTGAATTGAGCGCCTGTTCTCGCAGGACTAGGTTTGGTATGTTAGCGGCGGCAATATGGACTGCGGATGAAGGTGATGCTCCACCCTTGAGCATTGATGACATTGCCCAAGAGAAACGTTCTACGGCTTCTGATCTACCACGACTATGCCCGATTGGAAGCAGTAGTCCCATTCGGTGGCGGAATCGGCGAAATGGGTACTTGTGGAAGAAGATGATGAAAGCGATGAATCCGACTGCTAAGACTAAGGCAAGGAGAAAATCATGCGGTAGTTGAGTTTTAATCTCGCCAAGCAGGGCGCCCCACTTGTCTAATTGTCCGTCGGCATCAAATTGCTTTTGGATGGTTGATGCAGACGCCTTTTGAAGACCAATTCCTCCTACTCCGCAAAGAATTAAGAGCGGGGTCATGATGAAGAAATATCCAAGGGTCATTCGGAATGCGTTGGCACGCTCGGCTTGAAGGGCAACGACCCGGAATGCCTCTTCCATATGTCCGCTTTGTTCACCAGCTTTGACGGCAGCAACTTGATCGGGTGGAAACAACATTGGTCGCCTTTCCATGGATTCTGAAAGGGTCATGCCGCCAGCCGTCTCCTGCTCCATTTGCTCGAAATGGACTTTGATCTTTGGCGGCAGCTTCGCGCTGGCGTGGTGGATCATCTGACTTGCAGAAAAGCCTGAGTTGGCAAAGCTGCTGAATTGACTGAACAAGAAGTATTTTTGTTTGTTAGTCAATTCTGGGGTCTTGAAAGTTTGGGTTGGGGAATTTGCCGTAGGGGAAGCAATTCGTTGTTGGGTCGGTTGCAGTTCCCTTGATGCAGTAGCCCGCGGCGGTTGGGGCTGAGGTCTGGGTGCGGCTTGAACCGGCTTTGGAGATTGAGATGGCTGTTCGCCAATGCTGATCGGTCTAAGACCCTTTTGTCGAAGGATCGTATCGAGTTCTTGAGCGCTATTGGCCTGAAAAGTTCCGCGAATGGTTTTACCATTCGAATCTATTGCTTCAAATGGCAGGAACGGCATTAACCAAATCATACATGAGATAGGGTAAGAATCTGGGATGCTTCGTGCGTTAAATGCTGGTGCCATCAACGTTTCAATCAAAAATCTTACAGAAGGGATAGAAGGATGTAAGGTCGGTGGCTTCGATTGCCTCGCTTTATCTCCCGGTCTTGTTGCCGATCAATCCGCTGACGAAATCACTGAAATGCTCTTTGACGCGATGGTTGCGCCGGGAGCGTGGGGGATTCCGTTTAATTGGCGGGGAACGCAGGCAGAATACGATGCCGGGCTAGAAGCAATGAAGTCTCAGGTCGTTAAAATGCACGATATTGAAGTCAAACGATGTGCCACTTGGATCATGCCCGGCTCCAATGAGCTGACCATGGAAGAAAACGCAGAGTTTCACCGAACTAGGCTTCAACCCATTGCTCATTTACTTGAGGATTACGGAATGATCCTTGGTTTGGAGTTCGTTGGACCCAAAACGACTCGCGATAAGTTTGAACATCCGTTTTATTACAATTTGAATCAGATGTTTGACTTTGCCCAGACAGTTGGAGCAAATGTTGGTTTACTGGTTGACGTCTGGCACATGTACACTAGTGGCAGTACAAATGAAGAACTCGCTAAAGTACCTGCGGATAAGATTGCGCTTGTCCACATCAATGACGCTCCGGTAGGAGTCTCTGTTGACGAACAGCAGGATCATATTCGATGCTTGCCTTGCGAGACCGGGGTGATTGATATTGCCGGTTTTATGAATACGTTGAGAAAGATTGGATATGTCGGTCCGGTTGAAGCTGAACCATTTGATTCGACTCTCAAAAATTTGCCGTTGGATATTGATCGTCTTGAGAAAGCTGGTCGGGCAGTGGCCAATGCATTCCGGGCATAAAAATTGGCGGTTGAAATATTATTCCAACCGCCAATTAGACCAATCTAAGTTCTTAACTTATCGATAAGAGGTCCACATGCTGTTCATTCGGGTGGATTGACCAGCGGTGAAATTATTCATGCAGCTATCGTCGGTGTAGTCCATGAAGTTGGTGATCGGATCTAAACCTGGCTTGCTTGGGCAAGTATCTCGTCCGGTTGGACAGCCAAATGCAGATGATTTTTCTGCAGCCGTGTCGCTGACGAAGTCACCGTTGCCGTTGCAACCGCCCTGGAACGTGTGATAAAGACCCATCCAGTGTCCAACTTCATGAGTTGCAGTGTCTCCAAGATTGTACGGGGCCGCGCTGCCACCGGGGAATGAACTGAACAAAACAACTACGCCATCCATTTTTGGATTGCTGGCATAGCTTGATGGGAAAGTAGCCCAGCCAAGTAATCCGCCACCCATGTTGTTAACATAAAGGTTTAGTGCATTTGAACCGCCTTGGCGCAGAGCATTCTTCATCGCTGTTTCGCTTGTTCCACCGGTAGTCGTATACCAACTTGCGTTGGTTGTGTTATCGACACTTACCAAGCTGAAGCTAAAAGTAGTTCCCGCATAAGCAGCATTAAGAACATTGATCTGATTCGTAATCTGAGTTGTCGTAACGCTTTCGCTTGCTGCACCAGTACTGTAAATACGATGAACATATACTGGAATCACGTGGGAACCAGTTATGAGCGGGTTTCGACCGGCTAGTCGAGTTTCGATTGCCGCCATTTCGGTTTCGCTCAGTTCAGGCGTAGCACACCGAACGAATCCTGGCTTGGTTCCCGATGGATCTGATTTTACAAATTCAGTCGAGCCACCGATTCCTTGGCCACCGCAACCAAGCGCGGCATAGGCAACGGCAACACTGACGCTTCCCAATAACAACATTTTGATGTTTGATTTCATAACTTCTCGCTTTGACCGTCCAATCCTCTTCGGGTCATGTAGGATTGCATTTTACGATGTCGACGCTACAATTGCAACCAAAAAATTCAATTGGGACCTTTGCCAGCTCAGCGCGGTATCTTCTAGGAAGAAATGAGACAATTACGGACCGCATTGTGCACCTTTTCCGTTGTTGCCGCTCTACTTGCCCTTGCCCAACATCTTGGATTCAATCTCTGGAATTGCGCTAGTTGCAGTTCAGTGAATCAGATCCCTCTTAGCATGGCAATTGCCTGGGGAGGGCCGGTATTTCTCGGAGTCCTTGTTTATGGTCTCTACACCGATACGAAGTGGTCGAAATATGGGTTGGTCGCGGCTGCGTGTTGCTCATTAACCCTTATTGGATGGATGATTTCCCGTAACACGATCTGCCTACTTTGTATGTTCGTGCACATTGGTGTGATCTCTGCCGCGTTAGGTTTGTTACCAAAGCCGAAGTTCGCTGGAATTCTTTTCTTCAGTCTTGCTGTTGCATTTACGGGTACTGGTGGTTGGGATCGATTCACTGTCACCAGTAGTATCGGAATTTTTCTAGCACGAGACAATGAGAAGATTCCTGATGGCAAAGTTTATGTTCTATTTACGGATCCCGAGTGTTCCCGATGCCAAATTGCTGAAAATGAAATTGCAAAATTGGCAAACAAGCCCAATATTCTCTATCGTTGGAACCTACTTCCACAAAACATGTACCGGTCCATCCGGGCCGCTACCTTGCTCGAAATGGCGAGAGCACATGATCCAAGCGACTTCGAAAAGCTTCGAGTTGAACTTGTTAAACCATCGCCACCGCTAAATGACGATGTCTTGATCAAAGCGGCAACAAAGGTTGGGCTTGGTGCTTTAGTAAAGCGATGGCTCGAGCATCCAAGCGAACGCGTTTTAATTGCAATCGAAAGCGATCAAGCAACTGCTCAGGCGATGAAAATCCAGTCTCTTCCTGCGCTCGCAGAGCTTTCTGATGCTGACATTACTGGTACTCGGACTTTGAAACTGGTTCCCTTTTCTATCATTGGACTCAGTCCTTAGCCAGCAGGCATGTAAAGCCAACTGGCAGGAATAGGTCTTCGCTTGACGGACTCTGATTCATATTCTAGTCGCAATGAAGATGCTCCGCCTCCGTCAAAAAAGAGAACTTCAAAATCGTAGAGTCCATCAATAGCTCGGATGCCAGACACCTTCGTTCCCTCTCCGTGAAGTCCATCGTTGTTAATAACAGTGATGCCATTGAGCTTTAACATTGAACCATCATCGCTGCTCAGGAATAACTTGAACTTTTGGTCGGGGAACCGAATTCTTCCTCTAAACTTCAACGCAAATGGATTTGGTCCACTTGGCCTAGGAGCAAGGCTTATTGATTCCGCATGTGCCTTTGAGTCTGGCGTCTTCGTTGCAAAGTCCGCCACTTTCTCAAACTTCGAATTCCAAATAGAAACTTCAAGTCCTTGTTCAGGCATGACCGCGGGAACTTCGGTCACTTTGGAGCTTTGGTAAAGTTCGGCAATATCGCCAAGCGAGCCATCTGCTCGCTTGTAAGCGGCATAAAATGGCTTGTCAGTCGGCAATTCCTGGCTCAATAGCCTCCTCCAATCCTTTGCGGGTGCGTTGGGGTTTGAGTTGGTGTAGATTGGCATTCGGAAGTCATTACTGCTCAGTACCATCGGTTGACGGTCAAACGCGAACGCGTAAGGGATTTGGGGTTCTTCAAGGAAGTAGGAGACCTTTTTGCGTTCCAATGAGCGTAAATTTCCAACAAGGCGATCTTGGAAATTCTCCCAATTCTTTGGTTGGTTTGACCAGAGAACTTCTGCCATTGCAAAGGCACGTGGCCAAACCATTCGGTCATACCTTTCAACGGTGGGAATCCATTCTGTCCAAACGTTTCCTTGTCCGCCAAGAACTAAGTCTCTTTCCTTTCCCTTGAGTTCAGTTGGAATTGGTTCCCAGCCATATACTTTTTCGGTTGAAGTAGAGTCGTAGCCAAAATCAAAGTAACAGTGAGATGTTGGAGTCATGACCACTGAATGTCCTGATTTGGCGGCTGCGATTCCTCCGGCGGTTCCTCTCCAAGACATGACGGAAGCATTGGGAGCTAGTCCTCCTTCGAGGATCTCGTCCCAGCCCATCATGCTTCGCCCTTTCGAATTGATGTACTTCTCAACTCGCTTGACGAAGTAGCTCTGTAGTTCTCCGGCATCTTTTAGGTTTTCACTTCTCATGCGATCTTTGCAATCATCGCATTCGTTCCACCACTTTTTGTCGACTTCGTCTCCGCCAATGTGGATCCACTTAGACGGGAATAGTTCAAGAACTTCGTCTAAAACGTTTTGAATGAACTCAAAAGAGTCTTCTTTGCCAGCGCAATACACATTGGTGGTCCAAGTATTTCCCGGATACTTAGTTGCATTCTTGCAAGCAAGCTGGGGGTACCCAACCAAAACAGGAAGGGTATGTCCGGGCATTTCGATCTCGGGGACCACGGTAATGCCCCGGTCGGAAGCATATTTGATGACTTCCTTTATTTCTTGTTGAGTGTAGAATCCGCCATAGCTTGGATTGCCTAGCTTAGGGTCTTCCAGTAAGATTTCCGAGTAGCTCCATGGAACTCCGGTACCACGCCGAAAAGCACCCGTTTGTGTCAGTTTGGGATACTTTTTGATCTCAATTCGCCATCCTCCATCGTCGACTAAGTGCCAATGAAAGACATTCATTTTGACGGCCGCCATGAGGTCTAAAGATCGCTTAACTACGCTGGCGGGAAAGAAGTGCCGGGAGACGTCCAAATGCATTCCGCGCCATTTGAATCGAGGTGAATCTTCAATATGTAACGGGGAAAAACCGTTTGACTTGCCAACCCGGACCTGTTTGAGTGACTGGACGGCATAGAAAGCTCCAACAGCCTTTCCGTATTTAACAAGAATGTGCTTCTTATCAACATGAAGGACATAACCTTCCTCAGACAATTTTGGATCATGTTGGAACATCACGACATTTGATGAATTCCCGGCTGAGTACTTGAGCGGCAAGTTCGGAAGAACCGATCGAAGCTCTTGTACGGCGAACATCTTTTTGTCGGTTGTTATGACTGTACGATCGTTGAACTGAAACGGAGTTGAATTGACGCTCTCTTGTTTTGTTGGGAGCGGGATCAAAGGCAAAACGCCAACATTTTGGGTCCAAACGAGGGACAAAAGTCCAAGCATTTCACAATTGTAGGTCTAAACTGAGTACAAATGCGGCGTTTTGGGCTCCTGTTTCTCTTGATGTTTTTGGAATTAATGACCCGATCAGCCAAATGTCCGAAGATCGGCGACATAAACACGCCGCAGGCGGGCATAAGGGCGAAGAGTATGCCCATTTGTATTCCACTAAAACCTAGGCCACCAGGGCTCTGACCTTGAAAATAGGTTCCTGCAACCGGGAGCCAGGCTCCCCAAA
>JAYUOQ010000252.1:0-3966 GCA_043760685.1 Armatimonadota bacterium
GCCGAGACCATACCTTTTTGGAAATGCTTGAGTATCCGCGCTGGAACATAACCTATCACTTGGGGCAGGTCGCATATATTCAAACGCTTTACGGCGACAAAGAAATGTATTAAACTGTTAAGCTTTTAGTCAGATTTGAGCGGGACCCCAATTAGCCACCCAGCACTTCCTTGGCGGTTTTGAAATGCATTTTTGCGACGCGAGCGAGGGCGTCGGGGCCGTGAGTGACGACGATACGCTTTCCGGTTGGGATGACGTTGGTAGCGCCTTTCGGGAGGGTCATTCCAATTTCGCGAGAGAGTTGCTCGAGGCGACGAAGGAACTCGGCTCGCGCGAGGATAGACGCGGCCGCAACCGCCATATCGGCTTCAGCGCGGACTCGCGAGATGAATTCAGCCTGACGACCGAGTTCTTTCAGTTGGGCTTTTACCACGTGTCCACCGGCTTGGAATTGGTCACTGATGATGGTCTTGGCGGGTTGAACTTCCAGAACGTTCTCGATGGCCTGAGCATGTCCCCAAGCCAAAAGCTTATTGAGATTGCCTATCTTCGCGTACAGCTCATTGTACTTAGTTGGCATGATCGCAATGACGCTGTGAGGGCAAACTCGCTTGATGATGTCGGCATAGCGCAGGGCTTGCGGGTCGGTCAGTTTTTTGGAGTCTTTGACTCCTTCCAGCTCAGCCAAATGCTCGGCACCGACGTAACACGCCGCAATAACCAGGGGACCAAAAAAGTCCCCTTTTCCACTCTCGTCTACGCCTACTCGTCCGTCACTCATTAGTTATCCATATTTTGCGCCCCAATTGGATACTCCTCCAACACTGAGTGCACAATCTCTTCGCCCTCAGGATTGGACGGTTGATCGGGAATGGTTGCATCGCGAAATTCTTTGTCGAGCAAAGGAGCCGCGCCAGTAAGTGCAAAACCGGTACCCATTAGAATATGCATTTTTACAATTCCGAGGACCCCAAGCAATGGTCCGCCAAGCGACATTCCGATCGGCTGAACGCTCATCCAGATGAGTTGCCCTAACGACATGATTCGCCCACGGAATTCGTCCGGCGCTTTGAGCTGCTGGTAGGTTCGCATTGGGACATCAACTACGCCGATTGCAAATCCACAGACCAAGTTCCACAAGCAATACAAGCCAAAAATTGGCGAGAGCCCCATCAGAAGAACGCAAATTCCGGCGATAGATAGGCCAAGCCCAAATGCCATTCCTGCTTTCTTGATTTTTAGGTAAGGCACGATAAAGCTCATGGCTAGCATGCCAACAATAAAGCAGGTTTCGATGAACGCGAGTGGCGATGCCTTGCCTCCAAACCACGCTTTGTTTGTTGCAAGATAAACCACGAAGAATGGCGACATGAACAGCCCAAGACCAAATGACGTGAGCAACGAAAGACCGATAACGCGGTCGCGTTTGGCATATGCGATTCCCTCCTTGATATCAGTCAGCATGTGCTGCTCGACATGATTCTCTTCACGCTGAATCTCGATCTTTGGAAGTAGAAATACGAAGAATGCCGAAACTACGAACGTGAGCGCATTCACCACAAGCAGAATCTTGAGGAACTGCATTGCGCCGAACTTATCCGCCAATACCCCCAGAGAAACCATCAACACGTTGCCAATTAACCACGCAAGCTGGTCGGTTGACGCACTGAGAGCATTGGCTTTGAAGAGTTTTTCGGGAGGAACAAGACGTGGAATAGCGGCGTTCTTTGCCGGGAAGAAGAAGACCCGAATCGCGGAGGTCAAGAATCCGATGACATAGAAAATCCACTTTGGCGGATGTCCTGGTATGGACATGAGAAAGAACAGAAACGCGAAAAGCACGACCGCACTGAGCATGTCGGACCAGACCATGATTTTCTTTCGATCGATTCGGTCGGCAACGGCTCCGCCGATGGTTCCGAATAGCAAATACGGCAATGCCTCGACCGCACCGACCCAACCAACCATGGCGTTGTCGTTGTAGATTTTTTGGATGACGAACATGGGACCGAGGAAATAAAAGGCGTCGCCAATGCGTGAAATCGCTTGGCCTAGCCAGAGGTTACGGAAGTCCCTAATACGGAGAATGTCTAACATATCGTGATATAGCTATGGGTCGGGGCGCGGGGAATTGCGCGGAGTGACGAGAGCTAGTTGAGCACGATAGTGTTCATATCACGGATATTATACCGAACCAAAACAATCTTCGCGGGTACGATCAATCTATGATCGCCGCAATCTTTCCTGGTCAGGGAAGTCAAAAACCCGGAATGGGTCACAGTTTATTTGAGGGTTCTGCCGCCGCAAAATCGGTGTTCGAGGAAGTCTCCGAAACCCTGCATATAGACATCGCAAAACTATGCTTTGAGTCAGACGAAGAGACCCTACGAGCAACCCAAAATGCCCAGATCGCTTTGTTTACCTGTGGGATTGCCGCTTACCGAGCACTTGTGGAAACTGGAGTTACCGCCGAGTATTTTGCCGGACATTCTATTGGCGAATATGCTGCCCATGTATGTGCTGGAAATATTTCCCTCGAAATTGGTGCCGTTTTGGTACGAAAGCGTGGCCAAGTGATGGCAGAAGCCGGAACGATCGCTCCTGGCACGATGGCAGCCGTATTAGGACTGGATTCTGATGCGATAAAGGAAGCTTTGACAAAGGTGCCCGGGATTGTGGTGGTTGCCAATGACAACTGCCCAGGGCAAGTAGTGATCTCTGGAGAAGTCGCAGCGGTGGAAGCCGCGGGACCAGTTCTGTCGGAAGCTGGAGCAAAGAGAGTGTTACCGCTTAACGTGAGTGGAGCGTTCCATAGCCCGCTCATGTTGGAGCCATCCAAGTTAATGGCGAAGACGTTGGCGACCGTAGACTTTGCGTTTGGAAAGCCGGTTTATAGCAACGTAACCGCTGATGCAGTAGAGAACCCGGTTTATTGGAACGAGCTTTTAGAGCAACAACTTCGAGACACGGTTCGATGGAACGAGAGCATGCAAAACATGATTGGAGATGGAGTGACCAAGTTTATTGAATGCGGGGTTGGCGAAGTCCTTTGCGGTCTACTTAAGCGGATCGATAAGTCAGTTTTGAGCAAAGCGGTTTATGACATGGACTCCTTAGCCGCGGTGAACAGCTGATGAAAGTTGGCGTCATCATGGGCAGCAAAAGCGATTGGGCAACAATGTTTGCCGCGGTTGAGATATTGGACGAATTTGGAATCGCCAATGAAGTCGAAGTGGTTTCGGCGCATCGAACGCCTGAGCGAATGTTCAACTATGCCCGTCTTGCCCGAGAAAATGGCTTTTCGGTCATCATTGCTGGCGCCGGTGGTGCGGCTCACTTGCCCGGAATGGTGGCGAGCCTAACGACCCTACCAGTAATAGGCGTCCCAGTTCAAACAAAGACCTTGAGCGGAGTCGATTCGCTGTATTCCATCGTCCAAATGCCGGGCGGGATTCCCGTCGCGACGGTTGCGATTGGCAACGCGAAAAACGCGGGACTGCTTGCCATCCAGATCCTAGGGGTGACCGACAAGGCAATAGCCGCCAAATTGGACGCCTATCGGGAAAGCATGAAGCGAGATGTTGAGAAGATGAACGTTGAGTTGAGAGACTAGCCATGATTAACCTCCTTGTAGCGATTGCTTTTCAGCCACAGGTTTCTAACGCGAGGTTGATTGGTCGATTCTTGTCGGATGGACTCGGCGGATACGCCTGCGAATGGCCCGGTTCTGCCGTTCAATTTTATGCCGAAAACTCTTCGGTGGTGGTTCACTTTAATGCCAGTACCGCCAATGATCGCTGGCAAGTTGACGTGGATGGAACCGCAACCAGCGTTTTGAAATTGAACCCCGAGCAACTTGATTATAAGGTCTCGTTGCCAGACAGCAAGAGGCACCTGGTCACCTTGGTTCGCCGAACCGAGTGTTTCTCGGGAGCGACAACTTGGAAGGGAGTCGAGAACAAAGGG
>JAYUOQ010000253.1:0-10580 GCA_043760685.1 Armatimonadota bacterium
AGCGAAAAGTAGATGTGATCATTCTTGCCGCAAACAGCCCTGACGCCCTCAATGAAGTCTTGGATGATGCCAAAGCAAAGGGAATCGTTGTGGTTACTGTGGACTCTGACCTCGAGAAAAATGAAAGCCATCGAGACGTGGGAGTAATGGCAACCGATACAAGCAAGATCGGCCCAGCCCAAATCGAACTTCTTGGGAAGGAAATGAACTACGAAGGCGAATTCGCGATCCTCAGTGCAACCACCGATTCACCAAACCAAAATGCGTGGATTGCCGATATGATGACGACGCTAAAGGATCCAAAATACAGCAAGATGAAGTTGGTCGAAACTGTCTACGGAAACGACGAGCCACAGAAATCATCGACCGAGATGGAAGCCCTCATGACCAAGCACCCGAACCTCAAAGGCGTGCTTTCACCAACGTCCGTCGGGCTTGCCGCTGCTGCCCAAGTGCTAGAAAACTCAGGCATGTATCCTGGAGGCAAGAAGGCAGCCAATGGAGGAATTCATTTAACTGGTCTCAGCACTCCGAACCAACTCAAAAAGTTTGTTGCCAATGGCGTCATCACCGCTTTTCAGCTTTGGTCACCAAAAGACATGGGTAGCCTTGCTGCCTATCTTGGTACCGCCGCTAAAAACAAAAAAATTGAACTAAAATCTGGAACCGAAGTTGACGGACCAAAAGGGACAAAGGTCAAGCTCAACGACAAGGGAGTCGTGTTTGCCGGTGATCTTGTAACGTTCGACAAAGCCAACATAGATAAGTTCGATTTCTAATGCCCGAATCACAAAACATCGTCGAGAGCCGCTGGCAAACATCAGCGGCTCCATCGGATCCGCTTGACCTTCTCGTATACGCTTCAAATTTGCTAGGGAGTGATCCTCGCATCACCAATTTTGGTGGCGGAAACACTTCCACAAAGGTAACTCAAAAAGACCCGCTAACTGGCGAAAATGTTGAAGTGCTTTTGGTCAAAGGATCCGGTGGAGACCTTGGGTCTGCAAAGCGCCAGAACTTCGCTTCACTTTATCAAGATAGAGTCGTCGGACTCGAAAAAATGGGACTTCCGGAAGACGACATCGTCGCCCTCTATTCTCACTGTATCTTCAACCTCAATCCTTCGGCTCCGTCGATAGATACCCCTCTTCATGCATTTGTTCCCTATGCCACAGTCTCGCATATGCATTCTGATGCCGTCATTTCCATTGCCGCATCCGAGAAATGTGAAGAATTAACCCAGAAAGTGTTCAAGGGTGAAATGGGACACCTCCCGTGGAAACGTCCGGGCTACGACTTAGGTCTCATGCTACGCGATCTCATCGCCGCAAACCCAACCATCAAGGGAGCCATGATGCAAAGCCACGGCTTCATTTGTTGGGCAGATACGTGGAAAGAATGCTACGAACTCACGCTAAAATTCATCAACCAAGCTGTTGAATACATCGAAGCAAATAAGACCAATGCCACACCATTTGGATCATCCACTGGAGCATCAACGACTATTTCCGCGAGTGATCTACTGCCAATTCTCCGAGGAAAAGTTTCCTTCCAAGGTCAACGGCTTATTGCAACGCTTGATCAATCTCCCGAAGTGATGGCGTACCTTGACGGCTCGGAAATGCCTCGATTGGCTTATCTCGGTACATCCTGCCCTGACCACTTTTTGCGAACCAAAATTCGACCGCTCGTACTCAAGGCAACTCTCGATGAAGCGGTGATTGATACCGCATTCGAAGATTTCCGCAAGGAATACGAAGCCTATTACAATCGGTGCAAACGAGACACTTCACCTGCGATGCGAAACCCGAACCCGAGCGTTATTCTTGTGCCGGGAATGGGCATGTTCAGCTTTGCTAAGAACAAACAAGAGTCAATCGTTACCGGGCAATTCTACAAAAACGCGATCTCGGTCATGAGCGGCGCAGAAAAAGTCGACAAATATGTCGCCCTTCCCGAGCAAGAAGCATTCGATATTGAATACTGGCTACTAGAGGAGGCCAAGCTCAAGCGCTTACCCCCACAAAAAGAACTGACTGGACAAGTTGCCGTGGTCACCGGTGGAGCATCGGGTATCGGCAAGGCAACCGCCCGAAAGCTCATTTCTCTTGGCGCTCACGTCGCTCTTTTTGATATCAACGAAGCCGGCCTTGCGTCGACAAAAGAAGAACTCCAAGCTATAGCTGCCACCAAACAAGTCGTTACGACAATGACCTGCAATGTGACATCCATTGAATCTATTTCCCAAGCATTTCAACACGTAATCGCCGAATTCGGCGGAGTCGATATCGTGGTTGCCAACGCCGGCAACGCTCGACGAGGCAACGTAACCGACACTTCACCCGAGGACTATGCTTTGCTCAGCGACCTCCTCATGAAGGGCTACTTTGATACCCTGGGAGAAGCGATCAAAATCATGGTGAAGCAAACCACCGGTGGATCTTGTGTAGTAGTTGGCTCCAAGAACGGCGTAGCTGCCGGTAATAACGCGGCACTCTATAGCGCCGCAAAGGCGTTTGAATTGCACCTCATGCGTGTTACCGCTGCAGACTTTGCCAAGCACCACATCCGCTGCAACGCCATTAATCCCGACGGCGTCGTTACTGACTCCGCTATTTGGTCGGCAGAGTGGAAGGAGCAGACGGCAAAGGCCCTCGGAATCAAAGCGGAAGAACTTGTCGAACACTATGCCAAGCGATCACTTCTCGGAACGGTTGTAACTCCGGATGACTGTGCCGAAGCAATTTGTTGGCTAGCAAGCGACGCAAAAAGTAGCCGCACAACCGGCTGCGTGATAACCGTTGATGGCGGCAATAAGGAAGGTTTCTTACGGTAAAGCGCAGAGTCAATTTGATGCTAACGTGTTTGTGCGATGCGTTCTACGGCAACGTAGGCATTGCCACCGTAAAGGTCCTTGAGCATCTTGGTTGCGATGTTCATTTCGATGATCGCCAAACCTGTTGTGGGCAACCTCCATTTAATGCCGGAGACTGGAAGCAAGCCCGGGAAATTGCAAACTACACGAAGGAGATTCTGTTCCAAGAAGGTCAAACAGTCGTCACGCCAAGCGCGTCATGCGCAGCAATGACTCGCGAAGGGTATCACCTGCTCTTTCCAGACCAAGAACATCCTCACGCATTCGAGCTATCCGAATTCATCACCAACGAACTCGGAATAACGAAATGGGAGACAACCAAAACTTACAACAAGAAGATTGCTTTCCATCGCGCCTGTCACGGGCGCGGAATCGGATTGACGAACGAAGCCGAACAATTGGTCGCTTCAATTCCTGGCGTCGAACTCGTCTCAATCAGAAACAACGAACAGTGTTGTGGCTTTGGCGGGGCTTTTTGTGTGGTCGAACCACACCTCTCGTCAGAAATTGGTAAGGCCAAGATCGAGACCTTTCTTGAAAGTCAACCAGACGAGATTGTGAGCGGAGACATGGGGTGCTTGATGCACCTCGGTGGCATGCTCAAGCATGACGGCAATAATATTCGGATCCGCCACTACGCTGAAATCCTCGCGGAGACAATATGAGTACTCGCGTTGAAAAGTACTCGAATCAAATCAAGCCGGAAACCGCCGGAAATGTATCCAGGGCCTCTCAAGCCAAAACCGCTCAGCGAGTAACCGCACTCCACACCTTTTTCGACAAGCCTGAACAAATGCAAATCTGGGCGAGCCGAGTCAAAGGCTATGTTCTCGACAACCTCGCCGACCTTCTCGTCCAATTCGAAGCAAACTGCATCAAAAATGGAATCCACGTCCATTGGGCTGAAGATGCGAAGGAAGCCAACGATATTATTCTTGGATTGTGTAAGCAAGGCGCCGGCACAACCATTGTAAAAGCCAAGTCAATGGCTACCGAGGAGATTCATCTCAACAAATGCCTTGAATCCAATGGGTTCCAACCAATCGAGACCGACCTCGGCGAGTTCGTCGTGCAGATCGACGATGACATTCCAACCCATATTGTTACTCCCATCATTCACAAAAACCGGGGAGAAATCTCCAAGAGTTTTCTTCGCGAAAATTTGGGACCAGAGACCATCGTTCCCGAAGAACTTGCCGCCCAAGCCCGTGGTCACCTACGCTCCAAGTTTCAAGCCGCCAAAATCGGAATCAGTGGAGTCAATTTTGGCATCGCCGATTCTGGCAGAATAGTGCTTGTTGAAAACGAAGGCAATAGCCGACTTTCGACCACTGCCGTCGATACCCATATTGCCGTCATGGGAATCGAAAAAATCCTTCCATCCGAACAAGACCTCGCCACGTTTTTGCCTTTGTTAGCTGGCTCAGCGACCGGTCAGCGCATCACAACTTACACTCACTTCATCACCGGTCCTCGACAACCTGGTCAAATTGACGGACCAACCGATGTCCATATTGTTTTGTTGGATAATGGCCGTAGCAAAATCCTCGCGAGTGATTATCGAGATATTCTCAAGTGCATCCGGTGTGGAGCCTGTCTCAATGTCTGTCCTGTCTATCGTCAAGTCGGTGGCCACGGTTACGGACACGTCTACAGCGGACCATTGGGCGCCGTTCTTGCCCCTGGCCTAGAAGGCGTCAAAGCGTTTGGTGACCTGGCGAAAGCTTCTTCGCTTTGCGGAGCCTGCGAAGAAGTCTGCCCCGTCCGCATCCCAATCCCGAGAATGCTTCTCCAACTTCGCGATGAGACTTTTAGAGAAGGAGCCAATACCGATCACATTCCCTGGAAGGTTTTTTCAATGGGAGCAACCAAGCCGTTTGTCTGGAATTCTGGGCTCATGTTGTTACCGATAGCGCCGCTCGTCCCCCATCCTCTCGCCTCAGCCTGGAAATCTAGCCGCGACTTACCCAAAAACGAGCAAGAGAACTTTAGAAAGTGGTGGAAGACCAACCACTAAGAACTTCTTCGCCGTCTCAGTAAGACAAAGAAACCAATTCCCAAAATCGCCAGCGAAGTTGGCTCAGGAACCGAGGAGCTCACATAGGTCGCAGTTCCTTCAAATCCTGGATTCCAATAGTTCGAGTAATTGCTGTGACCTTGGTAAACACCGGCAGCGGCAAAAGAAAAGAATTGCAGCGTCTTGGGTAGTTCAATCGAATTTGATCGTGCGACAAATCCGGACTTTGATTGGGAAGGCAAAATGTCGTCGGGTCGTGAATACAGATTCAACCAAATGTTGTTGTACATCGTATCGCTTCCACCGTAACTCTGATTGCTCCAGGTCTTAAATCGCTCTGCATCCCAGCCTGACGGAGTGCTGAGTACTTGCCGTCCTGAATCGAGCAGAACTCCGAAAAAATAAAGGTCGCCCTCCCCCGTCAAAAAGTTGTTGGTGAGGGTGAATTCTAAGTCCCATGTCCCTGCCGTCCCCGTTGCGGTGTAGGTCGCCGTTGGCACCCGCTGTGCCAAGGCAGATCCGCTCAATATCGCCAGTGCTGCCCCCAATATAGTAAGCCTTTTCATCTCCAAATCCATGTAAGAGCTCATTCCAATGAATGACTCAGATCAATAATCTAACACAGTTTGTGAGGGTTTGATTAACCAGGATTTAGGTTCAAAATGAAATCTGGCACTAATGCTGAAGGCACTTTTACCAGGGAAACATCTAATATAGAAAGGTGAAGCGTAAGCTGTGCGCTATCACGTATTGATGGAAGTGGCCAAATCGATGACACGAAAGACAAAATTCCAAATTGGACTAGGTCTACTTATTGTAATCCTCATTATATGGACATTGATCTGGATCCGTCTCCCGAGGTCCTTCGCGTTTGTGAGTAAGTTTCAGGGAGTAGAGATCCCCTATCCGGAAAAGCAGGACAAGTACGGAGATCTCTATAAGAGGGCAAAGCTCGAATCGACGTCCTTTGGGTTCCGAGTCAACCCAGCCTTGGTAAAGGACGCCATGCGCGAAGAACTCGAGGCGAGGGGATGGACCTACGATGATAGTATGGAAATATTTTTAAGAGCGGATTTTCAAGACGCGAAGCATGTGGGTGTACCAGTCCAGACATTCTCAAACGTCGTTGACTCTGCATACTTTGAGTCGGATGTTTCACGGCTGAATGTCCCGACTGGAACAACATGTATCGCAGTGTTTACCAAGATGTCCAACTTTGGTGAATTGATCCGGTCACTTAGAGAACAATCAGTTGCGAGACCATGATTGTCCTTTACAATAAATCGGGAGCGGAGGTAGAGTTTCGAAAGGAAATTCGAAGCTTAAGATGAAGCTTTTCATGGTCAGCAACGCAAAGTAGCTCGGATACTATTCAATTAGGCTCAAAAACTCTGCATTCAAACGAGTTTCGGACGATTTCTCTAGCCTCAACCAGCGACGATATCTGACCAAGCGTGATCATCTGCATCAACAAATTTCCAATCGCCGTCGCCTCTACCGGACCAGCGATGACTGGACGTCCACAAGCATTCGCGGTCAGTTGGTTTAACAATGCGTTTTGCGATCCACCACCAAAAATGTGAATGGCAGTCAATCGTCGCCCAATCAACGACTCAAGCTTTTCAATATTCACGGCATATTTGGCCGCCAAGCTTTCCAAGATCAATCGAACCATCTCGCCTCTCGTCGAGGGACTCCGCAAAGATTGTTCTGTCAAATACCCAAGTATCCTCTGCTCCATCATCGATGACTCGTTACTTGGCGCCAGAAAGCGTGCATCATCGGGATCAAAGGTCGAACCTACCGACGTCGATTCCAGAGCTTCCTGCTGCAATGCGGCATACGAGACTTCGCCCCATACACGTCGGCACTCCTGCAAAATCCAAAGCCCCATCACGTTCTTGCAAAGCCGAACCGTGCCGCAGACTCCGCCTTCGTTCGTGTAATTGAGTCGATATGAATCGTCCGAAACCAGAGGAGCCGGTTGTTCGACGCCAAGAATGGACCAAGTTCCCGAACTGATCCAAGCAACATCTGATGATGTGGAAGGAATCGCAACGACCGCCGAACCGGTGTCATGGCACGCCGGAGCGATTAACTCTGACCGACTATTCCATGTCTTTCCTAAGGAAGAACCAGGCTGAACAATGGTCGGAAAAAGCTCGCGTGGTGCCCCTACCATCTCAAGCAGTGACGAAGACCAATCGCCAGTCTTAGCATTCAACAACTGAGTTGTGGTCGCATTGGTGTACTCACAAACAATTCTCTTTTCAAGCGAAAGCTGGTGATGGATATAGTCCGGAATCGTCAGAAAGTACTTCGCCTGAGCAAAAGTTGGAGCCGGAGTGGCCGCAAGCTGAAAGATCGTATTGAATGGCAGAAACTGGATTCCGGTTTCCTGATACAGAGCCGGAGAAGCTAGTCGATCCAACACTCCGTCAGTACGCAAATCTCGGTAGTGAAAAGGCTGTTCGACCAGATTGTGTTCCGCATCAAGCAGAACATAGTCCACGCCCCAGGTGTCCACTCCGACAGAATCGGCTAAACCATACGAATCTATGCCATCGCGAACATTGTGAGTGAGAGTTTGAATGTCCCATCGTAAACTGCCTGCCACCCGAATCGGAGTATTCGGAAACCGACAAACCTCGTCAATCGACAAACGCCCTCCCGTCAGAGTGCCCGCTACAACCCGTCCGCTTTCCGCACCAATATCAACCGCGAGGCTACTCATAAATGTAAACCAACAATTCGCCTGGACCATGCACTCCGCGAACCAAAATCCCCTCAATATCGGCGGTCCGGCTCGGACCCGTGATTAAAACAGATGTACTTGGAGGAATGCGAGAAATAGCCTGATCCAAAGTGCCAATGATCGAGCCTTTAGATACCAAAACGACGTTTATGGGCGGAGCCAAACTCGACATCCGAGCCCGGCCTTCTCCGGCAGTAACCACTAGTGTTCCCGTCTCCGCAATCGCAAATTCAGCCAGCGAAACTCCGATCTCAACGTCCCAAATTTCATCTGCAACTGCTTCAATTCCAAGAATAGTGGCGGCGGCTGGTTCGACAAAACATCGTTTCGCCAAAGTAAGTTCGAGCTCATCACGACTAATAATTCGTCCGCCAAGCGCAACTAAGTAGGTTTCGAACGCGACCCAAAGATCGGAATCATCAAATCGAGAAGGAAGGGCCGGTTCTGGATGAGACGAAACACTCGCCGTCGCCTTTACTCGCTCCAATATTCGGTCTCGGCTCGTGGACATCGCAGTCAAACCGTACCCGAAAAGTTCGTCTTTGCAAACTCAATTTGTGCTTCTCGATCAATGATCTTTTCATGGCCGGGCAGGACCAACGATTCATCGGAGTAACCCTTTTGGATCTCATCAATCACGACAGTTTGTGAGACAACTCGGTAGTACATTCTCCACGGTCCACACGCAATTCGATAACGATCCTCAATGCGCAAAATCCGCCGGGTTCGATGGGGCATCGGATCGATGGCGAGTTTGGCAAACGCTGTCTCGGCAAATTCAATGTTCCAGTTCGCTCTAAGCCATTCCAGTTGTTGAGCTGCCAAGGGAGAAATCTGGATTTCAAACCGAGGAGATGCGGCGATTAGTTCTTCCACCTCGCCAACCCAACCTAAGCTACTTTCTGGAAAAGCATCCACCGTCGAGAGATACGGCTTGATATCCAAGATAGGAGTTCCGTCCATCAAGTCAAGGGCACCAACCGTTAACGTCAAACCGTCTACGGAAATCAAAGGTACACAAGTGAGCCCAATAGGATTGGGTCGGTGCGGCGAGCGAGTAGCAAAGACTCCTCGGCGCTTTGCCGGACCGCGTGGCGGCATCGCCCGTGGACGCCAAGTCTTATTCTTGTCAAACCACCAAACCAACCAAATTCGATCAAACCCGGCTAAATCTTCGAGAGCAATTTCAAATTGCTTTCCGGGTAAGAGCACGATCGTATTAGTTTCGCCCGAACCCGAATCCGGCTGATGTGGCGCCTCAAATTTGAGCTGTTTAGTACAGTGGACAAACCCAATCGGTTCAACGGTTAACGATGCACTGTTTTTCATCAATTTGAATATCACCCTCATTGAAGCACAACTAATCTATAATGTCAGCATGAGTCGTTGGGCATTTGTTGGTGGAGTGGTGTTGATGTCGGTTGCGGTGGGGCAGATTACGAGAACACCTCCGCAAGCTGTTCTGGCTACTCGGTTTCTGAGTTCGCTTACCGCTCAACAGCGAAGCAAGGCAGTCAAACCATTTGACGATGCCTACCGAACCAACTGGAGATATGTGCCCGCGACCAGAGAAGGCATCAACCTCGGAGAAATGACGCCAGAACAGTCCGCTCTGGCATCAGAACTACTGAAGGCAACTCTCAGCGAATCTGGCTATAAAAAAACCGAAATCATCAAAAGCCTCGAAGACGTTCTCTACGATTTAGAAAACAAAAATCCTGGTAGAGATAAGCGACTCTACACGTTCACCTTTTTTGGTCAACCAAGCCTCAAAGATGCATGGGGCTGGCGATATGAAGGCCACCATGTTTCGCTCAACTTTACGTTCAAAAACGGTGCCCTCATATCATCGACCCCGCAATTCTTCGGCTCAAACCCGGCAGTCGTAAGGTCCGGTCCGAAAGAAGGATTGAGAGCCCTTCCAACTGAAGAGGATTTTGGTTTCCAGCTTCTCGACTCATTGGCTCCCGAGCAACTAAAGGCAGCAGTACTGCCAGGTGCCGCACCTGCTGACGTCATCACGAGCAGTTCTCGCAAAGCCGCAATTCAAGAAAAAGCAGGAATTGCATACAGTGCCTTAAATGCTTCTCAAAAAAAGATATTGATGAACCTCATCAAAACGTATGCTGACGGCCAATCGACCCCAGAAATGAAGAGACGACTGAGCCGAGTCGAACCAGATTCAGTGGTCTTCGCTTGGATGGGAGGCACGAAGCCCGGAGTAGGACACTACTACCGAGTCCAAGGCTCAAAGTTCCTCATCGAATTCGACAACACCCAAACTGATGCAAACCATATCCACGCCGTTTGGCGGGACTTCGAAGGTGATTTTGGCGAGGATATGCTTGCCGAGCACTACGAACAAAGCCATCGATAGGGAACTTCTAGGTTGGTAGTCTCGCAGGAGGTCTGAAATACTCAAGTC
Source organism: Armatimonadota bacterium (assembly GCA_043760685.1). Lineage (GTDB taxonomy): Bacteria > Armatimonadota > Fimbriimonadia > Fimbriimonadales > Fimbriimonadaceae > Fimbriimonas. Next base: position 10,073 of record JAYUOQ010000253.1, read on the forward strand.
CCTTTCCAAAGCCGAACTCATCGAACTTCTCAAGGCGGAATTTGTAGAGATTACCCGTGAAGGCGGCGTTTCTTGGAGTGAGGCAGGAATCGCCAGCTATCATTCCACGCAGGAAGAACTCCTTGCGGCTCGACTCAAAGACACCGATACAAGCTGGCTGGAAGTGGCCGGAGACCCGGATTGGGACCCAGGCGACTTTGCCGGCAAATGGACGAATCTTGATGCAGTTTCCCTGCCCTACTATTTCGCCGCTTCGATGATGCGTTTTCTGATGGGAGACGAAAAGGCATTGTCGCCTGATGATCTCATGCCGAACTACAAATTCTTCGACCTGTCGGAAGATTTTGATCCATCGGATGTTCACGAAGAAAAGGCTCGTCGGACCTTAAGGTTTTCGGAGTGGATAGGTCAGACTCGTTGGTATCTACGTTTCGCGAAAGGATTCGGTTTTCCGTCGATGGAAGAACTGACCGGGAAAAAACAAGTCGTTTCCGTATCTCAAATCGTT
>JAYUOQ010000254.1:0-3954 GCA_043760685.1 Armatimonadota bacterium
CGAGTTGCTATCGATCAAAATTCTCAGGATATCTTTGCTTTCCGAAGCCAGCGTAACATTTTGCGCCTCCGGAACCGGCGCAATAGCCTTCTCTTCCGGCGAATGTTCGCCCTGGCACGAAGCCAACATCAACCCAACCAGAACCAACGGAAACGTCTTGATGTCCAACTTTACCCAACCTTCCCGCGCTAGCCAACACCCGACCACCGCCTATCTAACCACCGCATCAACCAAAGCGCGGCAATATTTCCCGCCACACTAAGCGGCAACAACCAAACCATTGCCGAACCCGGCGTCAATTCAACATCCATCGAAAACATGCCCATTGCATTGTAGAGAAAGTTTCCAATCCAATAGAACCCAGAGAACCACCACGCAATCTTGAATCGACTATGGGGCGCAAAGCCTGAGAAAAGGGCAACGAACCAGAACGGCGTCAAAAATGCACTCAACCCCGACTCGATCAACGGATGGTCCAAAAACATTAGGATGTGGTTGGCAACGTAATTCAACTTGCCTTCCGAGTTTTTCGGATGAGCTGAAGTGAGAAGCGAGCAGAGTAACTGACTCAAAAGCCAACAGAAAACCGGAGAAATAAGCACCGACACCACCCATCCACACCACCACAAAATGGGCGGCTTCTTCGCTTTCTCATGCCCGAGCACTCCAACCTCTTCACTCATATCCAAAGGTTCTTCAGCTCCTTCCGGTCCAAAATCAAAAACACCACAATCGGCAGTACGCACCCAACGATCATCCAAACGTGCGAATCAGTCAAGAAAATAGCCTGTTGGCCCAAAACTGAGTCTCATCGATGACCGCAAGATCAACTCAATCTCGTCTACGATCCTGATTTCATAACAGCTGACCCACTGCCATAAAACGACACAAATGGTGCCGAATCCAGAAACGTCAACGATCCTGCGCTCGATCCACCATTTAACTCCCCTACCGACGCCAATTAGGGTCGAATAGCGAACCAACATCTTCGGCAAAGAAGCTCTGATTACTTCCATCAAGGTTCATCGTAAAGAAATGCTGAATTGATGTATTGCGATCTGTACAGAAAAGAATCTTGTCGCCCGTGGGTGACCACGTCGGATAGTGGTCGACAATACTCCCCGCATCATTGTCGGTCAATCGTGTCTGCCCCGATCCGTCGGCGTTCATCAAGTAGATCTCGCCGTAAAATCCATTGCGCTCGCTACGAAAAACTATCTTGCTCCCATCGGGTGACCAAGCACCCAACTCATCACTATCCGTCGCATTCGTCAACCGAGTCGGATTAGTTCCGTTGGCGTTCATAACATAAAGTTCAACGTTTCCATCGCGGTTGCTCGAGAAGAGAATCTTGGTGCCATCGGGAGACCATCTTGGATTTAGGTCCTGATCTGCATTGTCGGTAAGTCTAACTTGTCCCGTTCCGTCCACATTCATGACCATGATTTCATATTCTCCGCCCCCATCGCGATCACTCTGAAATGCGATCATTGTCCCGTCCGGTGACCAAGTCGCTTCTAAGTCTAAGGCTGCATTGTTGGTTAACCTTATTTGGTTCGAACCGTCTTCATTCATTACATAAATTTCAAACTGACCATCGCGAAAGCTATCGAAAACGATCTTGGAACCATCGGGAGACCAGACCGGGTGGCCATCTTCGTCAGCATTGTTCGTAAGCCTTGTCATGCCGGTTCCGTCGGGACGCATTGTATAGATCTCCCCATCACCATCGCTGACGTTGGTAAATACAATGTCGTTACGGAGCGATTCCTGCGGCAAAAGACCTCCGCAAGCAAAGAGCGAGACAACCATAGTTGAAAATAGCGCAGCTTTAAGAGGTCGTACTAATCTCGTCATATTAAAATTCCTGGTCACTTGTCCAATGTCTAAGCTGCCATCCAATTATACAGATATATACACATCTAGGCAATTATAATATTCTCGCAAAACTAGACCAAATGGTGCCTCAAGAGTCTTAACCACAAATTACTTCTCTCTGTTTCAAGCAAAATACGGTGCATGTTGGCTTTTCAGATTTCGCACTAGTCTTTGAGACTACAATTCAAAGCCTATCAACATCCAGCGGATGAACATACCACCGCCTCTCGTGCTTGTAGGTCCCAAACGGGAGCGATGTCTTCATTCGATCCAACCGCACCCTCAGTGAATCGCGAGAAACTCCAAGTCGAGCCGCCGCCTCATCAACCGTCAGCCACTTCACTGGAATCTTTGCGGATTCCTCCATATCCCGAGCCGTGGTTGGATAAAAGGGGTAGTCCCGAAGATGAGCATCTAACCCAGCCATAAAATCAGCAACCAAGCCCAACTCGCGCAACCCAACCTGGCACCACTCAATCAAATCTCGTCGGCAGACTTCATATAGTGGAAGTCCTGAGACGATCGCGTAGGCCCGGGCTCGGGTATCTGCTGATGCTCCAGTTGGTATCCCGTTTTCATAGCCTTTAGGCAGAAATCGATGGGTATTGCCAATTTGTGTCCCTAACCAATATTGGAGCACGTCGTAAGAAGTCAAAGGTTTCTTCATCGTGATTCCATGGTGTATGTCAAGAGTATTGCGGTCGAATAGTTAGGACCTGATTTGTATCCAACTCCCAATGACGAGTCAGATCCATTAGCACCATTTTGGAGTATATGCTGATGAGCTATCATGCAATAAGTTTACACAAAAAGCTTAGAAATATATACATATAGATGAAAAAAACATTAAAATGATATTGTATGTCAAAACCAGTAGATAGCGAAGCTCTGATTCGGTTTCGAAAGACCCTCTTTATGAAGCAGCATGAAATGGCGACCAAACTTGGTGTGCCGATTACTCGCTATAAAAATTGGGAGTATGGACACCAACCACCCGGAGAGATCATCCATAAGCTAATTGCGATGGGCTTTGGTAATGACGTTGGTGGACCGACCATTCCCGCTCCGCAACTTTTGATCCCGATTCCCTACATCGGCGAGGTCGCCGCATCCTCAGAAGTAGATTGGGTTGATCCATTTGATTCAGACACTTTCGAATACGTACCACCCGAAATGGGAATGGAAAAGGGACGATTTTCGGCGAAAGTTATCGGAGATTCGATGTACGATCTCCTCATTCCTGGAGATGTGGTGGTGTTCCAAAGAACTGACATTCCAAAGATTGGCCATGTCGTTCTGTTCCGCTCATTCGACAACAAGATCACGATCAAAACTCTGAAACATGACGGCACCAACTACCTGCTCGAAGCGATTAACCAAGTGTACGAAACCGTAGAAGCCAAAGGGTCAATGATCGGGTATTTGGTAGGTATCGTTCGTGAACAGGGCAGCCGAAGGGTGACAGTTTACGACTCAACCGGCATCCGCCAGTAAAATATTCTAAAATTGTGTTAGACATAAAATCTACAAAAGTCCTGCGGTGAAACCAATCCGCAGGACTTACTTTTCAACAAACATTTTCTGGCAAGGGTTTGCCAGAGCCACCTGCCAATCCAGAAAAATGGAAATCCGTAACATTCTAGGTAACATCCGGAAACCATGTTAGCCACCGTCCTCTGCGCAATGATAGCAGGGAAAGGTCCTGAAAGTGTCTCATACGAGTACGTAGGGAAGATCGGCACAACCGCCGCCACCCTCACCATTGACTGGCCGAAAGGTAGCGCCAAAAAACTCGCTCCGAAGCTAAATGGGTCTCTTATGGTCGGCCCCAAAAATGAATTCTTTCTCGCTACCGGGAGCAACAAAGCCAAGGGCCATGTTGAGTTCAGGATTCTTAAGAGCAAGAAGCCATTTGCTACCCTTCGCATCATGCGAGACCCGAAGGCAGCTAAGATGTGGATCGGTGACTACTACCTCCCAAATAAGAAACCGATTCCCGTTAAGCTCAAGGCTATGGGTGAAGTCGAATACGGTTGCTAATAACTGATATTAAGAACAAGGAGTAGCCAGAGGCTC
>JAYUOQ010000255.1:0-3953 GCA_043760685.1 Armatimonadota bacterium
GCCGCAAATCTTCTCGCCAGTCGAGCGATTTAGTACGTCATAGTCCGACTTCATCCCGAAACAATAGGGTGATGCCGAACTCCCTCGATCAGCAATGTCTCGACCAAGAGAGGCTGGCACCCCCACTGCGTTCAAAGCCGAAAGAATCGGCGAAACCAAGCCCAAATATGCTTTCTTAACTTCGCGTGAACTGCAGTCAAGATCGACCAACGGCATAGCCAGACCTATCGTCAGATCGTGCCCGTGTAGCACGGCCGCCCCACCGGTTGGACGAACAATGTGATTCACGGACAAATCCAACAGGGCATTCTCCGGCTTCTGGTTACGCCCAAGGGTTACCCAAACCCAATCCCAAAAATAGACTCTCGCACCCGCCATGCCGTCTTCTGCCAAAGAAAGCAAGGCGATATCCCGCGCCATGTTGGTCACGCCATCATTCTTGCCTTCAAAGGTTAGTTGCAAATGTAGATTCTAGCTCTTCGGCCACCAGCGAACGTCGAGGTTCTTTACCGCCAACGTTTCATCCAGACGACCAACAACTCGAGTCGAGGGCGCATCGTGAAGCACGTCAGGCGTTTCAATCGCCTCTTGGCAAATCGAGATCAACGCGTCGCAGAAGTCGTCCAGCGTTTCCTTTGACTCCGTCTCCGTCGGCTCAATCATAAAGCACTCAGGAACGATGAGCGGGAAGTAGTTGGTCGGCGGGTGGAATCCGTAATCCATCAATCGCTTACTGATGTCCAGCGCACGCACGCCGTGCTCCTTCTTGTACTTCTCCGCGGTCAAGATGCACTCGTGCATGCACGGGCGATCATGGGCGGGAGGAAGGACATCTTTCAATCGCTCTCGAACGTAGTTCGCGTTCAGAACCGAATACCGGGAGATGTCGGCAATATGCTCCTTTCCAAACGCTCGAAGGTATGTGTACGCCCGAACTTCCATCAAGAACTGGCCATAGAAGCCGGAAACTCGACCAATCGTCTGAGGGCGATCATAGTCTGCCGCCACCGAACCACCGGAAACCCGAATGACCGGTGCCGGCAAGAACGGCTCAAGATGAGATTGTAAGCCAATTGCGCCACAACCAGGACCGCCGCCGCCGTGTGGCGTGCTAAACGTCTTATGCAGGTTCAAATGCATGCAGTCGAAGCCATGATCGCCTGGTCGGGTCGTCCCCACCATCGCGTTCATATTCGCTCCATCGCAGAAGACTTGACCGCCAGCGTCGTGGACCATCTTACAGATCTTTTCGATATTTGGCTCAAACAAACCAAGGGTCGAAGGATTGGTAAGCATAAGGGCGGCAACGTCAGAACCGATCTCGGCCAGAGTGTGTTCAAGGAATGCCAAATCGGTGTTTCCTGCCGCATCCGTCGGGATCGACTTAACCGAGTAGCCACATCGCGCTGCCGAAGCTGGGTTTGTGCCGTGAGCCGAGTCTGGAACAAGAACGATCGTTCGATTGCTTTGACCAATGGAGTAATGATAGGCCTTTACCAGCATCAAACAAGTCATCTCACCGTGGGCGCCGGCCAATGGCTGGAGCGTAATGGTCGAGAATCCGGTGATCTCGCAAAGCATTTCTTGGACGCCATTGAGAATCTCAAGCGCGCCAGGAATCGTCTCGACAGGTTGCATCGGATGAAGGTTTGCAAACCCGGCAAGCCGAGCCGTCTGCTCGTTGATCTTGGGGTTGTACTTCATGGTACAGGAGCCGAGCGGATAGAAGCCCGTCTCGATTCCGAAGTTGATGTGACTCAAATTCGTGAAGTGTCGGAGCAAATCAAGTTCAGCTATCTCGGGAAGATGAAGATCATCTCGAGTCTCGCCAATTACAGCGTTCAGGTCCACTTCAGGAGTGTCGCAACGAGGAACGTTACAACCGATTCGTCCTGGGCGCGACTTATCGAAGATAAGCTTTGGCTCAGGCATCAACTGCATTCGTCCGCTCGTCATGCCAACACCTCCTTCATTGCGGCGGCAAAGGCATCTATTTGCGCCTTTGTCCTGATTTCGGTCACCGCGACCAACAAGTCGTTTTCCATCCCTTTGTAGTATCCGCCCAGCGGCAAGCCAGCCAAGAATCCTTTGGCGATCATCGCATCTCGAACAATGGTTGCGTCTTTTGGTAGGCTCAAGACAAATTCACCAAATACCTTTCCACTAAACTTAATCGAACAACCAATCGACTTCAAAACCGATATTGCGTACTGTGTGTTGCGAACCGAGCTAGTTGCAACCTGCGTCATTCCATTCTTTCCGAGCGCAATCATATAAACCGTAGCCGCCAAAGCCATCAAGGCTTCGTTGGTACAAATATTGGACGTTGCCTTTTCCCTGCGAATGTCCTGCTCGCGGGTTCGAAGCGTCATAACGTAACCGGGTCGGTCGCCATGAGCTTCTTTTGTTTTGCCAACGATTCGACCAGGAATGTGTCGTACAAATTCTTTCTTTGTGGCAAACAGCCCAACGACTGGACCGCCAAGCCCCATCGCAATTCCCATCGGTTGACCTTCGCCAACAACGACGTCTGCTCCAAACGAGCCAGGTGATCGCAACAATGCACAAGCTACCGGATCTGCAACAACTACGAGTAAGGCCCCGGCTTCATCAGCCGCCGTTCTTGCCGCGGCAAGGTCTTCGATACAACCAAAGAAGTTTGGATATTGGACGATAATACAAGCCGAACCTGCCGCATTCCAATCCTTAGTAACTCCATCAACCGATGGCGCGGTAACCACTTCAACGCCGATGGACCAGCAATAGGTGGCAAGTACTTCGCGATAGTGAGGATGAACGGCATCGCTGACCACAACCCGGTCAACATTCTTGATACCGGTCGCCATAATCGCAGCCTCAGCCATTGAGGTTGCTCCGTCATACATCGACGCGTTTGCCAAGTCCATTCCGTACAGTTCCGAAATCATCGTTTGGAATTCGTAAATGGTTTGCAAATATCCTTGCGAGGCTTCAGGCTGATAGGGTGTGTATGCCGTAAGGAACTCGCCTCGAGAAATAACTGCACCTACGGTTGAAGGAATGTAGCGATCATAGATTCCTGCACCGAGGAAGCAAGTCAACTTTGTGCAGTCGATATTCTTGCTCGCAATCTCCGTCAGGTGAGCCATCAATCGCTGTTCATCAAGTGCCGGCGGAAGATTCAAAGCTCCCGGAGCAACCCGAAGGTTATCCGGCATTTCACGAAACAATTCGTCGATAGATTTCGCACCGATCACCGCAAGCATTTCTTGGGTGTCGAGCTCTGTATGGGGAACGTAAGGCATGTCTTAGACTGCGACAGCCCCGTATTCATCCGCATTCAACAGATCGGCAGATACCGAAGCAGTGAGGCGAATTTTTACCATCCAGCCATTACCGTACGGGTCCGTGTTGACGTTTTCACTGGCACTAACCAAGTCTTGATTGACTTCTAGGACCTCACCCGGAACCGGCGCATAAAGATCAGAAACTGTCTTAACACTTTCTACGCTACCAAATGTGTCGCCAACAGCGAGCATTTTTCCAACGGTTGGGAGTTCAACGTAAACAACGTCGCCTAATTCGGATTGGGCAAAATCAGTAATGCCTATGGTTGCAACGTCGCCATCGACGCGCACCCACTCGTGCGACTTCGTGTACTTTAGGTCGCTGGGGATATTCGACATGAGAATTAGAATACCGGGTAGATCACGTTTCTAGATGGGTCAAACTATCAGAAACTTTTCCGCAATCTTGATGAAAAACATCGCCTTTGTCACTTTGTTCCCCGATTGGATTCGGCAGTCCCTTGGTCATTCAATAATGGCAAGAGCCGAGGCATCCGGCGCGGTTGAATTTTCGGTTGTCAATCCACGCAATTTTTGCTACGAATCTCACCGAAAAGCCGACGACGTTCCGTACGGTGGTCACCCAGGAATGTTGATGAAAGCTGAACCAGTCGCTTTGGCGTTAGA
>JAYUOQ010000256.1:0-3940 GCA_043760685.1 Armatimonadota bacterium
GTCCAACCGAATTTAGGAACTAAGCAATCACTCGACGGAAGGATGACCGGACAAAGAGTCCAAGCATCCTGAGCAAGATAAAGCATGGCAACAATATCATTGCCAATGCAGCCAATGAACTTCCCGCTGCCACACCAACCACCACTATCGCTGACTCTAGCCGAGTCCGGTTTGATGCTGTATGCGCACTTTCAAGAAAAGATTGCTGGCTGATAGCTGTCATTTCAAATTCATTGCCATATCCATAACTTCCACGGTAGTTGCTCCAAGCTTTTATGGCTTCATCTGCTGACTTGGTATAAGCCACATACATTCCAGTCCAAGGGAACTCTTCGCCAGTTACTGGCTTTGGCTCACCTCCCGACATCGTGCCACCATATCTCCTTCGGAAATATGTCTGAGAAGTGCCAGCTCGCCCTTTAGGAATGATGTATCCGGCAGTTTCTGTTCCACCGAATAGAAAGTAACTTGCCTCTGTTGCGACTAACTTAGGAGCGTAGGTTTTAATTTTTCAATTGCTTTCGTCTTGTCGAATTCCAAAACTTCACTGTTTGAATAGGAATTCGGATTAGGAAAGCCTTCAAAAATCTTATCTTCCAAAGTTGCCATTTGCCGAGTCTTTTCCAGCCCGGAACTCCATAGTGCAAGGTTGCTTTGGAACTTCTCGGGTTGGATGTTTGCAAAGTGCTTTTGCGGTCCAATCAATCCGAGCCCCGCAACAATCGCGAGTCCGGCAGCCCACCCAACAGCAATCTTCCCAAAATGAATCTTTCTACTGGCGATCGTCCCAACTACGCAAAGCAGGGCCGTTGCAATCAAGAAGCTGGCACCAAGGGTGAAGTAATTGAACCGTCCAACATAGGGCTCTATTTCAGAAATCAATCCGAGATGATAGGTGTAAGACTGATACGAAAGGGCCGAATACAATATGTTTCCAGCAATGGTCACCGATGCCAAAGCAAAGCAAACTCCGCCAATCTTTGACGTGGGCATTTGGTGAAGCAGATTTACTGCCGCTTCCTTGGGACTACCAAAGGTGGCAATGGCTGCTTTTTGGGCCGCTTGCTCCTCCATTCCCTTTGACGTTAACTCCTCGACATGCTCGTTCAAGTGGTTGGAGACTTCCTTAATCGCCTCAAATCTAACGATGTCCGGCATTCGACCTCTCAAATATCCGTCCAATTCGACCGAGTACCAGTCAATAAACTTAGCCACTTACTTTCCCTCCCTGGAAAACGTGTCCATCATAACCGAGTTGATGTTCGCCATGAACTTCTTCCAGGCCGACCGATGACTGTCAAGCTCTTTGGTTCCCTCGGGTGAAATTGAGTACACCTTGCGATCCGGCTTCCCATGCTGAGGAACCCACTCCGAGGTAATCAGTCCCAATTCTTCCAACTTGTGCAGGGCAGGATACAGCTTGTTCTCAGGAAGAGTGAGCGATCCTTTGCTCTTCAGTTTGATTTGTTTCGAAATCTCGTAGCCGTGCAGAGATCGCTCCGCCAGGACTCCGAGGATTAATGCGTCATTATCACTTTTAAATGCCATTTGATACCTCCCATTTCTGAGGTATCAATATCATACATCATTTTCTGAGGTATTGTCAAGAAAAAGCAAAAGTTCTTGTTGTGGCACCAGCAAAGACCCCTGCGGAGGCTGAGATTTGCCGGTGTAAAGGATTATCCAGCCAATTTTGTTTCAAAGTTCCCGCCGCTCCCGTATCTTACACCTACAAAGAATTACTCTTAAAGCAGTTTCACCGATTAGGAAAGGTCACCATTTGTTTACGCAATATGATGTCAAACTAGAGTGATTTTGATTTAATCGAAACTTTAGGAACAACTTATTCGTTGAGATCAATATGAGTTGCAATATCGTGCCACTTGATCGAATGGTAATGGATTTCGGTGCAGGTGCGTCTTTTGCTTCTGGAGCGACTCCAGACCCGACAAGTTCTGCCCTATTCGTTAGCAATGCCCCTGAGCAGATCGGAGAGGGATTTTATCCTAATGAGACTGATATTATTGATCCTGAAGAACTCATTGATTGGAGAAATGGTGCGTGGCCGTTTGGAAATGGGTCGCGCAATCTTTGTCAGGCTCAGATAAGTCAGAATATGCCTACTCGAGTAAGGGTCTTTTTCTGGCATATTACAAGATTTTCTGTCCCAAGCTATTGGGCGGTTCTAGTCAAATCTGGTCCGGGTAGTACAATCAGCAACATCAAAATCCAAGTCCCGGGTCAAGATATCCCTAACCCAACTGGAGACCTGTCGGGTTTAGGTAATTGCCTTGCAGCCGCCCACCTGATGGGAACGCTCGATGCTCAGCCTAGTGCAGAAGTAAGCATTTCTAATGAGACAATTGTTTGGAGCAGAGCTGTAGGTCCGGGAACAATGGCTCACAATTCATATTCTCACATCGCTGCAATTATTGAGTTTGATGTTAATGCTACGGAGGTCTTTAACATTAGATCTGTTGTTTCTATTACGGGGCAATCAGTGCAAGATTTTTCCAATTCTCCACCGAACGTCTCGCCTCTGGCCGACAACCAGAACAACTTTGGCAAACGTAACGTTCGGCACAACCGAGGATACTGGGATCATAGCGATTTATTTTTACCCTTGACTCCTGAGTTCAACTGTACTCTTTGGGCTCCGACTGCGCCAATCACAAAAGAGTGGACTATTTGCGACAATGCAGGTCCCGAAGCTCATTATTTCTCTATAGAAAATTCAAGGGCGGCTCATTTTTTCGTCCTACCTCCTCCGCCGCCGCCCCCAGCGCCCCCTCTTCCTCCACAGGACATGGAGCGTCCCAATGCTGCCGCGTACGGAGCCAATCTAATGTATTCGTGTCCATACCGCAACTTTTCTAATGATGTTCTCGGGCGCTTTTATGTGGGTTTGCGAGCCAGAAACGTTGGAGGTCCATATTTTGGGGCTGCGCGATTAAGTACAATGGCGCCTTCACCAGAAGCTTTCGGAATTCCTGGAAAGGTATTACCACTTGCGTCTTCTAATCCAATATTCGCTAACCATAGGTTTGTTGATTTGACTTCGCAATACCCGGCACCAGTTCCCCTGGGATATGTGGTTGTCGGTCCTAACGAAACAGGAATCGTTAGGTTGCGCCTCGCCAATGCCGGCGGTGCTGCCACCCCAGTAAATATTCAGTTTCGCAGAGATATGGTTGACCAAAATCCGAACGAAGGGGGACCTGGCTAGTGGCGACAGTTGCAACCCTTTTATTGTTCTGTCTAGCAGGTCAGGCAACACCTGAGTCCGACAAGAAGATTTACCCACACGCCGTCGACGCATTTGGGGCAATGGCACACGGTCGTTGGGATCGTGCTCGGTTCCTTTTGGATCAACTGACCGATGGCAAAAAGAAGAAAGTCCACATTTTTTATGTCCAGGGCCTTGTCGAATGGGCGCAGTCATCGCAATACAATGCAAACGTTCTAACTGGCATCCGCTGGTGCAAAGAATACGGAGCCAACTTTAAAGAGGATGACGGAAGTGTTCTCTATACAGCGATTGTTTGCGACAAATGGGGTGAAGTGTTCGAAAGGCTGCTTCAGTACGGATGCGACCCAAATAAACCCTGGGTCAATCGACAGAATATGAATTATTCTGTTACTCCGTTGGCTGCCGCCATAGGGTCCACACAAAAAGTGAAAATGCTTCTCAAGTTTGGTGCATCAACCGAGAAATACACGGAATATATTCTTGACATAAAAGGCGCAAGAATACATATAACGCCACTTATGTATGCGGCCAAGAACAAGATTAGCACCATTCTCAAGCTGCTAATCGACCACAAGGCGAAAGTCAACGCCCTGTGTCCCGAGGATGGACGGACGGCGCTCCACTTCGCGGCTCGATCGGACTGCGCTGAAAACATCTCGTTACTTCTAAAAGCCGGAGCGAAAAAATCAT
>JAYUOQ010000257.1:0-3940 GCA_043760685.1 Armatimonadota bacterium
GCAATCCCAACGTGAGAGTGCCAACTTTTTGCGTCGGAAATATTTTGGAGAAGACAAACAGAAAACCACAATGGCAAACCTAAAACCACTCGGTGATAAAGTCGTTGTTGAGGTGCTCGACGCAGAAGAAAAAACTGCTAGCGGCATCTACCTGCCAGACAGCGCGAAGAAAAAACCGCAAGAAGGCACCGTCATCGCAACCGGAAACGGCCGCGTCCTCGACAATGGTCAGCGAAATTCGCTCACCGTTAAAGTCGGAGACAAAGTACTTTTTAGTAAGTACGGCGGAAACGAAGTTGCCCTCGACGGAAAGGAATACACAATCCTGGACGAGGACCAGATCTACGCTATATTAGCGAAGAAGTAAGCAAACGAACTTTATGGCCGATTATAGAAATCTCGACGTATGGCAGCAAGGTCGCACCCTAGTGACGACCGCGTACCGATTTACAGAACTGTTGCCAGAAGCCGAAAAAGACGGCCTAATTCAACAAATCAAAGGGGCAGCAATTGCCATCCCTTCATCAATTGCTGACGGAGCTGGACGCGCAAATGACGTTCAATTCCTCCGATTCTTGCAGGATGCAATGGGTGCAATCGCAGCTCTCGACACTCTCGTTTTGTTAGCGGCTGATCTCGAATATGTAGAAGAGTTTCACACTCACGACATCGAGAAGCGAACCAAAGAACTTGGACTCAAGCTCCGCTCAATGGCGCAAAAGATTGAATCCGAAGCATTTGGCGTTCGACGACAACAATTCGACGGACCACCTCCTCGCCGTGAATACGGTGGAGATCGTGACAATGATCGAGGCGGAGACCGCGAAGATCGACCTCGAAGAGAATATCAACGAGACGACCGACCGCAGGGTGATAGACCGGGAGGCGATCGCCCATATGGGGATCGACCACCATTTCGTGGCAATGACGGCGGCGACAGACCGCCCTATCGTGGTAACGGCGAGAGAGATCAGTCCAGCGGAGACAGACCGCCCTATCGTGGTAACGACGGTGGAGACAGACCGCCCTATCGAGGAAACAACGACCGCCCGCAAGGTGACCGCCCGCCGTACCAAGGTGGTGGCGGAGGCGACAGACCTCCTTACCGAGGCGGAGACCGACCCCAAGGTGACAGACCCCCATATCGAGGTGGCGGCGGAGACCGACCACCGTACCGAGGTGGTGGTGGAGATCGCCCAGGTGGCGGTGGTGGATTCAGACCCGGCGGTGGCGGTGGACGTCCCGGCGGCGGTGGCGGTGGCGGTGGCGGATTTAGGCCAGGCGGCGGCGGTGGAAGACCACCATTCCGCGGACCAGGCGGAGATCGCCCACCACGAAGAGACTAGCCCTAACGAAGAAATTAAAATCAAGCCCGTAAAAAAGGCGAGAACGACCAAACCAAAACAACAAGTTTAGAAAAAATAGGAAAACAATGGCAGCAAAGAATCTAGTATTCGATGAGCAAGCGCGAAGAGCGCTTGAACGAGGCGTCAACAAAGTCGCCGACGCAGTAAAAGTAACGCTTGGTCCACGCGGACGCAACGTTGTTCTTGATAAGAAATGGGGAAGCCCATTAATCACCAAGGACGGCGTCACCGTCGCTAAGGAAATCGAGCTCGAAGACCCGTACGAGAACATGGGTGCGCAACTCTGTAAAGAAGTTGCCTCCAAGACCAACGACGTTGCTGGTGATGGAACCACAACGGCAACCGTTCTTGCCCAAGCAATTGTTAACGAAGGTCTCCGATACGTCTCCGCTGGTGGCAATCCAATTGCCCTCAAGCGAGGTATCGATAAAGCCGTTGAGCAAGTCGTCGCATTCATTAAAGAATCGTCACGACCAATCAAGGACAAAGAGCAAGTCGAGTTCGTTGCAACCATCGCAGGAAATGATCCTGAAGTTGGTAAGCACGTCGCCGAAGCCATGGATAAAGTCGGAAAAGACGGCGTTATCACGGTTGAAGAGTCAAAGGGGCGCGAAACTCTTCTTGAAGTTGTTGAAGGTATGCAGTTCGACCGAGGTTACATCAGCCCGTACTTCGTAACTGATCCAGAAAGAATGGAAGCCGTTCTCGATAACCCATTGATCCTCATCCACGAGAAGAAGATCAGCACGGCAGCCGACTTCCTTCCGTTCCTCGAAAAGGTAGCCGCAACGCGACGACCAATCATTCTGATCTCAGAAGACATCGAAGGCGACGCACTGGCAACCATCGTATTGAACAAGATCCGAGGCGTTCTCCAAATCGCGGCAGTCAAAGCTCCTGGCTTTGGTGACCGACGAAAGGCAATGCTCGAAGATATTGCTGTTCTTACAAAGGGAACCTTCATCAGCGAAGACCTTGGCGTCAAGCTCGACAACGTAACCGTTGAAATGCTCGGCACCGCTAAGAAAGTCATCATCACCAAGGAAGACACCACGATTATCGAGGGTGCCGGAACCAAGGCTGATGTCATGGGTCGAATTGATCAGATCAAGCGACAAATGGAGCACACCGACAGCAACTACGACAAGGAAAAGCTACAAGAGCGACTTGCGAAGTTGAGCGGCGGCGTAGCCGTCATCAAGGTTGGCGCGTCCACCGAAACCGAGCTTAAAGAGAAAAAGCACCGATACGAAGATGCTCTCTCCGCAACTCGAGCGGCAGTTGACGAAGGAATCGTTGCCGGCGGCGGAGCAACCTTGCTTCGAGCCAGCGACAGCCTTTCAACCAAGGGCATGACTACCGATGAAGCAACTGGAGTTGCCATCGTCAAGCGTGCCATCGAAGAGCCACTACGACACATTGCGAAGAATGCTGGTCTTGAAGGATCAGTTATCGTAGAGAAGGTCCGAGCGGCAAAGGACGGCTTTGGTCTTAACGCATTGACTGGCGAAATCGTCGACATGGTAAAGGCTGGAATTGTTGATCCTGCAAAGGTCACCCGATCCACTATCCAGAACGCAGCATCCATCGCGGCATTGGTCTTGACAACCGAAACTCTCGTTGTCGATAAGCCGTCCGATAAGAAGGGCGGCGGAATGCCTGGCGGCGGAATGGACGACATGGGCGGAATGGGCGGCTACTAACCTAAAGTTCCTTCCCCTTGCTCTTTGGGAGGGGGAAGGGTTGGGATGGGGGTTTATTCCTCCAGCTTTCAGTAAGAAGAAGCCTCGGAAGAAACTCCGGGGCTTTTCTTTCTTCGATCGCCATGCGATCCTTGGGAGTGCGATTGCCTGCAATCGCTTTGGCCTGCAAAGCCTGCTTTGCTGTGTTTCTATCTCGCACAGCTATACTAAGTTCAAATGCTCCTCACTGCCTTTACTTGCCTCGCAACCGCCTCGTTTAAGAAGGTCAAGGCTATCTCGGTAAACGAACTTTACAAGATGTCCTCAGTCATCGTTCGTGCGAAGGTCGATACGATTGAGAAAGTAGTCGGCATTAGGGTGGCAATGGCGACCGTACTCGACACTTTCAAAGGCAGGGTTAATGGCGCAAGGGTAGCGTTCGTCGCCCAGCCAACTTGGACTTGCGACATTTGTAATGCCAAGAAAGGAGAGGATATTTTGCTTTATCTATATCCAGCCGAACCAGGACCTCCGCGCTCGGAAGTACTCGATGTTACAGGAGCCTTTAACCATTTGAAGCAACTCGGTCGACCGTTGTTTTATGTCTCCCATAGCGGACGCGGCCGATTCCAGCTAACCAAAGGCAAGCTCGACTTCACCGTTCCCGTTGAGTTTGTTCAGAGCAACATGGGGGACGACGGGTGGAAAGTGAATCCGGAGACGGGGCTGCTGAATGGCAAACTGTGTCGACATGTCAAAAAGGACAGTTACACGATCACCCTCAAGAACATGCTGAGTTATCGCTAGAAACCTGCTAACTCCCGATGGTGTTCGCCGACTGCTGAAAGCTATTTCTCCTTCAAATACCGGGCCGCCAGCTGCCGAACGATC
>JAYUOQ010000258.1:0-10515 GCA_043760685.1 Armatimonadota bacterium
CCAAGAGCGAGAATCGCTCTCACCGTCCTCTATACGATTCTTACGATTGGCGCTTTGACTACTCTTTATCCCTTCCTGCTCATGGTCAGTATTGGGCTCAAGGGACCCACGGATCAAAGTGATAATGTTCTGGTTCCCAAGTACTTTGGCGATGACCAAGAACTACTCAGCAAATATCTTGATGACAAGTATTCGGGCGAAGCTGGAATTATCGCCAGTACGAGAATTGGTAACGACCAATCCGAAGTCCAGAAGTACGACGAATTCTTGAAGTCATTACCTCTCGAAATGTGGACGGCAGGCTTCAAACTTGCTCCGAATCAAGTCAGCAGTAAGTTAATGGTCCGGTATCAAGGTTGGCTGCGGTCAAAATTTGCGACCATCGACGAACTCAACAAATCTTATGTCGAAGAGAACGTTGCGTTTCAAACGGTGATGCCGCCGGCAGAACTCCTTGAGCGAGCCACGTGGAAGTCATCGAATGATCAAAAGTATTCGGACTGGCTTGTTTTTAAGGCAACGCTGCCTAACGAGTTTCGAATTCCCGTACGGAGAACTAGGCTGTGGCAAGAGTCTTTGAGGGTGAAATATAAAAATCGAATTGATGATGTTCCGGCAATTTTCAAAGTTGGAAAGGAAAAGAAATTTGAAGAATTGCCTCTCAATCTGATTCCTGACAACGCGGAGACTGCCGAGTTTATGGCTAAGGTTCCGGATCGGTATCGCCAAGGAACTGCGGAAGATTTGTGGCGAAAGGTATCCAATAATCCGTTGCCAATCGCGGGTGCTGAACAAGCGTTTGTGAGTACAAACAGAAGTGATCTCAAACGAGAGTATGCGTCGAGAAACTTTCGGTTCGTTCTTGACTACATTTTGCTTCATGGTCGAGCAGTCTGGAATACGATCATTTTTTGCGGACTTGCCGTCCTTACTCAGCTCATTGTGAACCCGCTAGCGGCATATGCCCTATCAAGATATCCGATTAAGGCGTCGGGAAAGATTTTGCTCTTTTTGCTGGCAACGATGGCTTTCCCCGCCGAGGTCGCGATGATTCCATCGTTCTTGATGCTCAAAGATCTCGGACTGCTCAACACTTTCGCAGCCCTCATTCTGCCCAGCGCAGCAAGCGGCTACATGATTTTCCTCCTAAAAGGGTTCTTCGATTCCCTTCCACCAGAGCTTTTTGAGGCGGGTCAGCTTGATGGAGCCAAGGAGCATACGCTGATGGCGAAGGTTGCCATTCCGCTGAGTCGTCCTGTTCTAGGATATCTTGCTCTGATGGCGTTCATGGGATCCTACTCCACGTTCATGTTTGCGTTCTTGGTTATCCAGGATCAAAAAATGTGGACGCTGATGGTGTGGGTATATCAGCTTCAAACCACGGCGCCAAAGTCGGTTGTCATGGCGGCGTTGGCACTGGCCGCACTACCAACGCTTCTCGTATTTTTGTTCGCCCAGCGGGTAATTATGAGGGGAATTGTTCTTCCGGGTGAGCGTTAGGCTTGCCTAGCCAATTGAAAGCGGAACGATCTGATGCGGGAAATAGTTTGGACTTGAGGGAGTAGACTCCGAACTGCGTAATGGCGATCGTTGAAAAGTCAAAGGAACCTATTCCCGTCCTCACTTGGACGCTGATCTTGCTTAACGTCATTATCTATTTGTGGGATCGCAAGTTCGGGTTTTTTGGTCCAGGATTCGTCTTTAGCGACCTAGCCATGCGCCCGCCAGAGGTTATTTCGGCGGTTACTGGTGGTGGGGATCGCTTCCCGGTAGTCACATTATTCACGTCGATGTTTCTTCATGGTGGTTTCCTTCACCTGCTTGCCAACATGATGTTTTTGGCCGTATTTGGACCCCCAGTTGAGCAAGCAGTTGGTCCGTGGCGATTCGTTTTGTACTATTTAGCTTGGGGCGTTTTCGCCGCGCTTTGCCAAATCTATGCTTCCCCAATTCGCAATCTGCCCACGTTGGGGGCGTCGGGGGCAATTGGTGGTGTTCTGGGCTGTTATTTCCTCTTGTTTCCGTCGAATCGCCTGCACGTCTTGATCCTGGGTATTTGGGAGATTGAAACCAAAGCCTGGGTTTTGTTGGGCCTATGGTTTCTTTACCAAATCTTTGTTCCCCAAGAAGGAGTGGCAACCTGGGCCCATGTCGGAGGCTTTTTAGCGGGTATGGTTACGGTGCTTGTCATTGGGGGAAGGGATGCAATTTTGCGTCAACATCCGGAACTCATCGAGGCAGACGATTAGAATATGACATTCGTAAAATCCTCAAAGTTCTTCTTGTTGCTTGCCGTTTTAACCTTAGCTGCTTGCCTCCTTTCGGTTACAAAAAGGATTCGTGTTGAGAATCTGAATCGTGATGTTCTCGTTGCCACCGAAATGGACAATCTTCAATCGTTGGCTGCCGCCCAGGGCATTACCATTGAAGAAGCCCTGACCAGGCTCCAAAAAGTCGGACTAAACGGGATCGTAATTCCTGAAGAGACGATTGGCGATATTCTTCTTGACGGAAAAGCCCAATTGAGCGGACTTACCGTTCAACACGAGTCCCAGATGACATCGCTTACTATTCAAGATTCCGATACCTTAAAGCGAGTTGTCAAAGGCCTTGCAATCCGATTTGGAAAACTTGTTCAATCAACTTCTTTAAGGGAAGGTCGACTTGCGCTTCCGGCAGTCGACTCAGCCACGCTTCGAGCCACTTCAATTGGTATTGATCCTCAGATGGCAGCTTTAGGGAAAAAGCACAATTTGATGATCATCGGTCGATTTTCAAATCCAATTGGTACAAACTCCAAAGCAATCGCGGAAACCCTCAAGTGGGCCGGTGAATCTGGGGTTAGAATTTTTCTTGCTCAAGGTGAACAGGTATTGGGGCGTCGAGATTCGCTGGATGTAACCAAGGACGCTATCATTGCGAACAATATGTTGTATGCGTCACCAGTGTTTGCCAAACTCGGTGGCGACCCAGAAATGCTCGGGAAGATCCCTGAGCGATCGGTTCGATTGCACTCGGCTCAAACTGCTGAACTTGACAAACTTAGTGAAGACGGTGCCTTAGAGCGATATCTCAAAGCGGCAAAAGAACGCAATATGCGAATTTTGCTGGTTCGGAACATCTCCCAAGCTTCCGATTTGCCTCTGGATGCCTTCGGAGACTTTGTAGCCCGGCTTTCGGATGGCTTAGTAAAGAAAGGATTGACCATCGGAGAACCTGTCCCTTACCAAGATCCGGAAGTTAGCCGAGTAGTCAAGATTCTTATCGGCGTTTTTGGGGGCCTATCTGCCGCTTGGGTTGCGATCCAAATGTTTGGTGAAAAACGAGGATTGATTGTTGGCGGGCTTGGTGGACTGCTGATTCTTGCTGGGTCGATGATGACTCGGGGAACCGGATTAGAAGCTTCCGCCCTGTTGCTTTCGATGGTCTTTCCGATCGGATCTTACTATTGGCTTAAACAAGAAAAGCCGAATGCTTATGTCGGCTTGATCGGAATGGTGTTTTTGTCAATGATTGGTGGCTTTTGTGTTGCCGGACTGATGAATTCGGTTCCGTTCTATATCCGGGCCGATGCCTTTTCAGGAGTCAAGATATCAGTCTTTTTGCCAATAGCCATTGTCGGAATTGTGGCATTTGCCGACTTCAACAACTTTAAGGAATCGATGAAGGAGCCCATTACTTGGGGAGCGGCCGGAATTGGAGTGATTATTCTGAGCGCTCTTGTCCTGATGATGCTTCGAACCGGGAATGATAATCCCAATACGGTTAGTGGTGGAGAATTGGCGTTTCGGGGAATCTTGGAACAAATACTGCCCGTCAGACCGCGGACTAAGGAGTTCATTTTAGGTTTTCCTGCGTTATTCTTTGGACTATTCATTCTTCATGCCGCAAAATATGATCCAAAAAATCTCGGAAAATTCTCCGGTTGGGTTTCGCTTTGCATCATGCTTGGAGTTGTAGGTTTAACGGATTCAGTAAATACACTCTGTCATTTGCACACACCAGTGATGGTGAGTTTCTTGAGAGACATCATTGGATTGGTTATCGGCGGTGTAATCGGGCTTACAGCTTGGTTGTTGTTAAAGAAGAGAATGTTGGCTTGGTTGGGGACAAATAATGGCTAGAATCGTACTTGCGGGATACATCGGATGCGGAAACCTGGGTGACGATTCGGTCATGATCGGAGTCGTCGATGGGCTTGGAACCCATCACGAATATCTGGTCTTGAGCGGTGATCCCGATGATACATTTCGGCACTATTCAATGCACGGCGTTCCCAGAAAGAATCTGAAAGAGGTTGAGGCGGCGATTCGGGAATGTGATGCTCTCATTTTCCCCGGTGGCTCAATTTTTCAAGATGTAACAAGCTCTAAGAGCTCGATTTATTACACTGGTCTCATCAAGATGGCAAAGAAGCACAATAAGCGTGTTTTGTTGCTGAATCAGGGCGTTGGTCCACTCAATACCTGGATTGGGCGCAGTCAAACAAAGACAGCGATGAGTCTCGCCGATTTGATTGTTGTTCGCGATCCTGGTTCGATGAAGACCTTAAAGGAAATTGGCGTTGACAAGATGATCCATGTCGGAGCTGATAGTGCTCTGATCCTTCGGGAGCCAGTTCGTGAAGATGATGGTTCATCGTATGGTATTGGGGGAATGAAGGCGGTTGCTCTATCCCCTCGACCGTGGAAACGAAAGGGCGTCGATATCGTTAAGTTATTCGGCGAAACTTCCCGGCTACTTTTCAATGCAGGATTTATTCCAACACTCATCGAAATGGACCCGTTTGAAGATGGCAAAATGCTCGAAGCCATTACAAAGCAACAGGACGGACGAATTCCTTTTCTCCGAAACTTAGGCTCCTCCAGAATGGTCCAGTTCAGGCTCGCTAGGATGGAGGGTGTCATTGCAATGCGACTTCACGCTGGCATTTTGGCAACGACAGTGGGGGTTCCGCCGCTGATGCTTAACTACGATCCTAAGGTTGCTGCATTTGCCCGCCAAATTGATATTGGTCCGGCCTTGACGATCGAAGGACTTACGTCCACACGACTTTTTGAGACATTTATGGAACATCAAAAAGCAAAAGATGCCCATAAGCTTGTTATTATAAAGAAGCGAGAAGAACTGCGAGATCAAGCAATGAAGGCTATTGAACTTGCAAACGGCTTCCTCAAAAAGTAAAACGATGCCAAAGCTACTTCACTCAAGTGGTCTTCTTGCGTTGGCATTTTCTTGCCAGGCGCAAATTAATACGCCTCATAGCAATAACTGGTGGGAAAAGGAGCTGTGGAATCGGTTGTCGTTCAGTGGCTACCGAACCCTGGGTTATCAAAGTTACACGTTTGAGGGAGATGCCGATGCATTTAGTTCTCTAACTAACTATGGAACCGGGCTACAACGGTTCACCGACACGGGGAATTTTTCTATTCAGGGAAGCAAAGTTTTCGGACTTCTTGATTTCAACGCATCGTTTACCAACAGTCGGTTCAGTGACCCAGAGCAACAGAAGTACACCCTCAATTACAAACGTGGATTTTGGGATGTCAGCTATGGAACAGTTCAGGCATCCCTGTTAAGCGGAAATCGATTTACTCGTTTCAGTCGCTCTCTGAATGGTTTGGTTGGTGGATACCGAAAGGGTAAGTTTGAAGCTAAGGCGATCAGTAGCACCGCACGTGGAGCGGCAAGAACTGTTACGATCGAGGGAAATAATACTTCGGGCCCGTATTACCTTTCGAGTGGTCGAATCATTGGCGGAACCATCAAGATCCTTTTGGATGGAATTGAGCTTAGACAAGGAGTTGACTACCTAGTTGATATCAACGTTGGCTCCATTACTTTTGTGAACCGATCCATTTCACCAACCAGTTCAATCGTTGCGTCTTACGAATCGTATGACGTCACTGGTTCGGGCGGAACGATTCAAGGTGCAGCCTTTTCTTACGATCTTGGAACGGTGGGAAAGATTGGATTTACGGCTCAACAACAAAAGACAGGAAATTCATCCACCACCAACGAGCGAATTGATTTGTTCCAGGGATTCGGATTTCCCGGTGACCAATACAATCTTCAGTTTGAGCCAATCCCCGCTACGATTAAAGTAACTGTTGATGGAATTCTTCGTACTTTTAATGTCATTGATGATGGGATATCCGACTTTTTTCTAAGCACCAATAATCCGCTAATTGTTATATCTAGGGTTGCCATCCCCCAAACTCAAACCCTTCAGATTCGCTATTTACCCAAAATAGTTCTGGCAGTTGACGGTGACAGGAAGGTAACTGGCTTTGATTGGCGGATGCCGATTGGTGGAAAGGGATCTGGTAGCTTCGTTTCGTATTCCCGGGCACGTGGGGAACTGAGCGGATCAGCGCCGTCAAGCGGTGAGGCTCAGTCTTTTGACATGAGGCTGGCGAAAGGCAAAGCAGAATTCAAGATGGGGACCCGAAAAGTTGACCCAGGTTTTCGGACCATCGAGCAAACCGGATTTAGCCGCAACGAGAACGCCACCGAGTTTGGCTTGAATTACGTAACCAAGGGCTTTTCCACAACTGCAAGCACGGTTAACACGGTTATTTCGGTTAACAATGGATCGGCAACTACCAATAATCGACTGTCAACCAGCGATATTGTCCTGCAATATACCGACCCAAAGAATGTGTCGAAGGACGTCACCCGTACTCAAACTTTGAGTTGGAATAGCACCAAAGTACGAGCGGCAGACAACTCTCGGGTTTCAAGTCTCGGGTTCCGAGAAAATTATCACTTCAGGAAAGTAACGTTTGGATATGGACTTGAAGACCTTACTGGTCGCGGACGGGTCAATGGGACGATGACGGGAATTGGGGTTAGAAGTTACCGATCGACCGCGGTTTACGATGCTGGGAAAAATTGGGCAATTATCGGCTCTGCGTCCAAAAGTAACGTTCACACCGACACCATAAAGTCACAAGGCTACGACTATTCACTGCGAGCAAATATGACTCAAACTGGGCCCTGGTCGTTTGGGGCTGAATATGCGCTCAGTGATTCAGGCGAATTAGCTTCACTTGGTGGCTTTCTCAATGGAAATTCATTAGGTTATGGAAACAATGGTTTTGGGAATTCGGGTGGAACTGGGACGCTGAGTACCGGTCAGCTTAAGGCTCGCCGAACTTCATTCAACGCCACCCACCAGGCAGGTGACAATTTGACCCTTGGGCTCACCTATTCCAATACATCTTCCATTGGATCCTCTACTAGCAATGCTCAAATCAATGCAATTAATCTGAATGCCGGCTGGAGGATCAATTCGACACACTCACTCAATTTTGATTGGTATAAGGTTAAATCCAACTTTCTCTTGGGCAATGCAGGTGTTAGTAATTCCGATGTGTTTGGTGGCTCATTCTATGGCACACCTGGAAAATTTTGGAGCTACAGCCTTGGATACAACATGCTTAAGTCATCCGGAACACAATTTGGTCAGGATAGCCTTGGACTGAGTATTGATACTTCATACCGAATAAACTCCAAGCATAGACTCTTCTTTAATGCTGGCTCAAGTCAAACCAGAGGTCTCTACCCGCAAGATGATACAACGATTCAGGCGGGTTACGCTTACTCAATCGTTTCAGGAATATCGTTGGTGGGCAAATATAATTTCCGGGATCTCAAAAATCTAGACCCCGGTGCGGTTGGCGGAGCATTTAGGGCTAAGGGCCTCAGTTTTGAACTTACTTTTGATCTTTCGAATAGACGGTGAAATGAATTATGGTTATAAACGTTACTACTCATATGAAGCGTAATTGGATTGCTTTTGGAATATTGATGACAGCCATTCTCGGTTGCGGCGGTGTAGGTGCCGGAGTCGGAAGTGTTGCAGGTCTCATTCTTGACATGAACGGAAATCCCGTAAGAGGTGCGCGAGTTTTTGTTACTGATGGCACAGTTCGTGAAACTAACAGTAATAGCTCTGGTTCTTACCGAATTACCGGTGTTTCTGCGACTGATATTTTGATCAAAGCGGAATACGATGATGGCTCTACTCTCTATCGAGGAGAAAACTTAGCGCGCGTCTTTGACCAAGATCAGGTCAACAGTCATAACATCGTTTTGATTCCTGCGAACCAAATTGGAAGTTTTCAGGGTCACGTCCAAAGTTCAGGTGGACTGAGAATTCAAGGAGCGAGGATTTCGGCAAAGCCTACCAACGGAAGCCAATTGGGCTCAGTTCAGGCGCTGGCCGACGACAACGGCAATTTCTTCCTCAGCGGATTGGCGGGTGGCATTACCTATCAGATTCAAGCTAGTTTCCCGGGATTTCATTCTGCTGACGTCACCCGCACGGCTTCTGCCGGTAACACTCAAACGATCAACTATTCGTTGGGACCGAATGGTGATCCGTTATTGCCAGCCCCAGCCAACTTGGATGCGGTTGCCTGGACATCGCCTCTTGAATCGACAAGAGGTATTGAACAGCAACATACGATGGAGAACATTAAGCAGTTCATTGATCCTCGGTACCGAAAGCCACTTCCAAATGGAAGAGGAACCAGCACCGGTAGCCCAGTTGAAGTTCAGCTCTACTGGGACCGATTTGATAGCCTCGAAATTCTTGGATATGCCATCTGGCGAAAGCGAAGCAGTGATCCGTATCAAGCTGCTGGCTTCCTAAGAGATCCCCTTGCCGAGTCCTACTTGGACAGTGACATCAACCTGAGGGACGGAATTAATTATAGCTACGTCGTCAGCGCTACCAATACGAACTATCCGGATACGAATAACTCGTTGAGCGATGATAGCAACGCAGTCACGGTTAACCCTCTCGGAGACATGAACATTCTGAACCCGACATTCGGCGGTGGCAATGTCACTTTCCGATGGTCAGCGGTCCCTAATGCGGCAAATTACACGATCTATGTGTTTGACACCTATCCCGGGATAATGGTCAGTTCGTACGCGAACAACTTCAACAATCCTGCGACAGGAACTCAATGGACTTATAATTTGGCTCCTTTAACCAGCGGACATCTGTATTACTATCTTATAATGGGTAGTAACTCGAACGACTCCGCTCGAACTCTCAGCGTGATTGGATCCTTTACGGCTCCATAATCGTCGTACGAAAACCGAACTAATATGCTACGCCGCCTACTCTTGTTGGTAGTCGTCCTTACGGGGACGACTACCGCTTTTGGACAATCCAGTCTCTTTAAGATCGATATTGATACGAGAGGGGTTGGTTCGCCAAAGGAGCTCTCCGATGCTGCTTATAACCTCTACCAACAGAACCTGTGGAGTCTGACTTATCTAAGTCGAAAAGAAAGGGAATCTCATGGCCTCATCAAGCCGGGAATTCCTTTCATTGCGCCCGCCATTATTCGATTCAGAAAAAGCAACCAGATTCTTGCGACTGGAGGTCGGGGGCGAGGCAACGAAATAACGTTGGCAATTGACTCGACATTCAACACGGCGAGCGACACCACGAGAGTTGCATTTATGCAGAGTGTGTATGACACCGCAAAACCAACGATCGAAGCCGTCTTTGGTGACGCTGCGATAACTGGCACGGTTAACGTGATCAACGCAGATGATTCGATTGGTGATCGAAACGCGATTACTGGTGGCTATTACTTGCCTAACAATGGCTCGGGCGGACGCGAAATTCGCCTGCCACTCAACGCAAGCCGTGAAGTAGCGGCTGTCGCGCTTATCCATTGCATTTTGCTTGCCTACCTTCCTGACCCTGCCTATGGTTTTGATGGATATCTGGAAGGGCTTGCCAGAGCGGCGACTCAGAAAATTGTCCGAATTCCGGCTGCTTTACCCGCAGGACTTGATCAAGAGGTTATCGAAAGCGTTCTTGAACAAACTTATGAGATTGGATCAGGCTATGATTGGTCCAACCAAAAGTCATTGGGCGGACCACGATTCATTGCCCCAAATTTGCTTTTAACTCCGATCGTTCAAGGCACGCGTGGGGGGCTGTTTTTCCAGCGGTATCAGATGTCGGGTTCGGTATGGGAGAAGGTCCTCGCCGAATATCCAAATTTCATCAAAGACTTAAACCTGTTGCTTCGTTCTAATCCTTCGGCAGCAACAAATGCCAGTCAGATCGAAGCTCTTGCCGCTTCGATTATTGGAGCAGGAACTATTGAAGGAGATTCTTTTGTTGATTGGGTCCGAAAGCAACACATTCTTGATACAAGGCTCAATGTCGGCACCAAGCTTCACTCACTGATTACCCCGATCACGAATGGATTAGCGGGCACTGATTTTGGCGTCTTCAATATTGAGGCTACCTTCTTCTCGACCGACGCAAGCGGAAATGAAACACTCCTTTCCAGCACGGGTTACCCAATCTATTGGGATCGAAACTATAACAGAATCCTGGCTTCTTCGCAAAGCGAAGTTCTTGACATTGCCGCATCGTACGGTTCGGTCGTGCCGAATTTCACGAATGACAACGGCGGAGTTCCGTACCGAGTTGCGATTGACATTCCCGTCCAAGATCGTCTGATTCGTCAATAT
>JAYUOQ010000259.1:0-1577 GCA_043760685.1 Armatimonadota bacterium
CGGTCGGGATTGTTGAGCAAGCCTTCGGCCAGATCCGATGCTGGGGCCATGTCCGCCAACCCTAGTTGATACTGGATCCCTATCGCATCACAGCTATAACGATCCGCCATCCGAACCGCGGCAATGTACATCTTGCATTGTCCAATGATGTGTTCTTCGACCAGATCGGTCACTGGATCGGTACCCGTGACGAACGTCATGCCCCGATCCAAAAGCCATTGATAAACTGACCGCGCTTCGGCTTCGGTGACCAACTGCATCTCAGCCAGCAGGGCCGACTGCGACAAACGCTCCTTATAGATGCCACATTTGTTGAGCATTTCATCGTCAATGATCGCGTTATACATCCCCATACAACCCTCATCAAAGACGCCGAAAATAGCGTGCTCATGTTTAACTTGATTTGCCAAAGCAACACCTAAAACATGCTCATCGGAACCAACGTGATTCGAACCTACGGACTTCACATGACTAGCATCATGGTTAATTTTCCCGGTTGCAAGCCATTCCGATATTCTGTGCAAGAAGTAACTGTCGGTGAATTCTTCACTCCAAATCGTGCTGTATTGGACCCCCATTTTTGTCAGGGATCCATTCAGGTTCAACAATCCGACCAATCCAGGCCAGGTGCCGCTCCAGTTGGCTATCGTCAGGATTGGACCCTCGTGCTTTCTCAATCCGGCGAGTACGTGGTGGCTGTATTGCCAAACCGCTTCGGCAACGATAATTCTGGCTTTGGGATGGATATGCCTGAACACATCCATCCCCATCTTCTGTGAATCAATAAAGCCATGCCCTTTTTCCTTATCAACCGGGTTCGCCCGTTTTAAAATGAATCCCTCTTCCTCGAGCGCATCGGCAATCTGAGCTTCCATATTTGCTTGCGCTGCCCAGCCAGTTTGATTCGCGACCAGACGCGAGTCACCACTTGCGATAAGAATGATCTCATCCTGTTTGGGCTCAGTGATAGTCGGAATTGTTGGAATGCGATATTGATTCATGTGGCAATGAGTCCCTTAGTTAGCGAGGTTTGGATTGTCGGCGAGGTACTTATCGGCTGAATTCTTATTTACCAAAACCGTTGGCAAAATGATTCTTCGATCCTTTGGTTTATTCCCTTTCAAGAGGTCAGCTGCAACTTGGATTCCCATTGCACCCGGTGTTGGATACTGGAAAGTAGCATCCATCTTGCCTGACTTGATCATCTCAACAACTTCCTTTTGACATCCGTCAACCCCGACAAACATCGGAGCCTTACCGGTCGGATGAGCGGCATCCCAAGCGAGTCGCGCACCGATTGCCATTTCGTCGTTGTGACCATAGACGCAATCAATCGGCTCATTCTTTTGCAAAAATGACTCCATATACGCACGAGCCTTCTGTCGCTGAAAGCCACAATCGTCGCCGAGAATAACCTTGATTCCGGGAAAGGCTTTAAGTGATTCCATAAAGCCGTCACGCCGATTCTGAGTTGCCGTGACATTGGCAATTCCTTGAATCATCAAAACGACTCCTTTTCCACCAAGCTTATTGCCAACAAACTTCCCCGCTTGCCGTCCAATTTCGGTGTTGTCTCC
>JAYUOQ010000260.1:0-10401 GCA_043760685.1 Armatimonadota bacterium
TCGATGCTGACGCTTGGTGGTCGCTCGAGGCGCGTAAGTGTTGATCGAAAGAATGAAATTATCCGGATTCAAGATCGTCGATTTTGGGCATTCACGAATCGCCAAGTCATTTCCTTTGATCGAATTCAGGAGATCATTTATAACTATAGTGATGCGTTAGAAAGCGATTGGGTCTCGCATGACGCTGAGGATATATTCAGAGTTGGACTATGGCTCAAGGATGGAAAAGACATCATTTTGTTCCGGTTCTATGGACAAGGAGAATTCGTCAACAACTCTATTTTTCCGGACTGGATGATGATAGATGAAATTATTCCAGGGCAAGTTGTTACCCATAATATGGATTCGGAATCTCTTTCGATCGCCGACGTTTTGTCCAAAATAGTTGGAGTTCCTATCGGAAATGGGCCACTTTAAAATTGATTTTCAACTGCATTGTTATAATCTGGTACGAGGTTGATTGACCATGAATGACAAGTTATCCTTAGGCGGTGATGTTTCAATTGGGAGCCGTGCCCGGAAACGGATCACGAAGCGACTATTACCATTTTTGGTGCTTTAATTTTTGGTTGCTTTCTTGGATAGAACCAATATTGCCGTCGCTCAACTTCAAATGAAGGGAGATCTTGGGTTTACCGACGCAATAATCGGCACTGGGGCAGGCATCTTCTTTCTAGGTTATTTTCTGCTTGAAATACCCGGCACGCTCATCGTTGAACGATGGAGCGCACGAAAGTGGATCGCTCGAATCATGGTTTCTTGGGGCATTATTGCGACGATGATGGGCTTTATCGGTTTGCCAATTTTTCAGTTTCTACACGCCGAAGCACAATTCAACTCGCTCCGATTTATCCTTGGACTTGCGGAGGCAGGATTCTTCCCGGGAGTGATCGTCTACCTTTCCCACTGGTTCTTGTACGAAGATCGCGCAAAGACAAAGTCCCTCTTTCTGATCGGAATTCCCCTCGCGACAATTGTGGCAACCCCACTTTCCCAATGGATCATGCATTCAATTAAGTGGCTCGACTATTCAGGTTGGCGATGGGTTTTCATACTTGAGGGTTTGCCCGCGGTTATTTTGGGAATCGTAACCTGGTTCTATTTGACGGACCGACCTCAGCAGGCAAAATGGCTCCCCGAAGACGAAAAAGCATGGATTGTCGCAGAACTCGAAAAAGAGCACGAGGCGAAAGTGGTCAATGGTGGTGAAAGAATTATGAGTGCGTTAAAAAATCCCCAGGTTTGGCTCCTCGCCACAATATATTTTTGCGCGGTGACCGGAATGTATGGATTTACTTTCTTCCTTCCGGCGGTTGTCGAACGCTTTAAAGGAACCTCAGTTGTTGTTCAAACATTAATCTCAACGTTGCCGTATGTTTTGGGCCTGATCGCAATATTGGTGAATGGAGCCCATTCTGACAAAACTGGCGAACGCCGATGGCACACTGCGATTCCTTTGCTACTAGCCGCAGTTTCGATGGGCTTTGCCGCTTTCTTTGCGAATAACACAGTTCTAGCAGCCACGTTTTTGTGCCTACTTGGCGCAACTTTGTATGCCTATCTACCGGTTTTTTGGACTCATCCAACTGCGAGATTGACAGCTTCATCGGCTGCGTTTGCAATCGGATTGATCAACTCCATTGGAAATTTGGGCGGATTTGTTGGCCCAAAAATTGTTGGAGCCTTGAAAACAGATTCAGGCAATTTTCAAAGCGGACTTTGGTTCCTTGCTGGCTGTATTTTTGTTGCCGGAATACTTTCGATTGCGCTAACCAACAAAAAATCAAACAGCTCCTCGGTTAGTTAGCGGGAAACCATTTTAACAATTCATTCGCGACGATCGTGTGTCCTTCCCGATTCGGATGATTTACTTGCGACATCAGCGACGGTAAAGGTGTCCCTGCTTTGATTGCCTTTTTGAACTCAGCCAGGCTATCGATGACGCCAACTCCTTGCTCCTTCGCAATTGCTCGTACATCATCAGCTTGCCGATTAATTGGGTCGTTTGGATCATCCATCTTTGCTGACTGGTCCGGCGTTGGTGTAAGCAAGATAACCTTAATATTCTGAGCTCTGGCTTGCTTGATCATCGATATCCAAGCCTGATGGATGGTCTCTCTGTCTTGTCCTCGGTCATTAAGTGAATAATCGATTGTCACGACATCGGGATGTCGACCAAGGACATCGCGAGCAAATCGCTTTTCACCACTAATCGAGTTCTCGCCTCCAATTGCGGTCACCGTCACGTTGATAACGGCATGAGGAAATCGCTGATTCAATCCCAGTCGGAGCAAGTTAGGGTAAGCATTTTGAGCTTGAATCTCCGGTGTTTTAAAGAATCCAGCCGGAACACTGTGCCCATGACAAACAACTTCAACCATTCGATTGGCGGGCCAATCTTTCTTCAGCTCCTTTACAACATCCGCAAGATAGTCTCGAGGCGACGCCTGAATGATCGTTGCGAAAAGAATGGTTGAAAGCATGCCTTGATTATCGCATCAACTGGGGTAACGTTTGAACTTCATGAGGAACGCCCTGCCGGCTTTTTTCCGTTTGCACGGAACCTTGTTTGTACTTTGTGTAACTGCGATGAGTCTTGCTCTTACTCCGATTAATCTCAAGTGTGAATATCAGAACAGACCATTGGGCGTTGATACGGTTCATCCACGTTTGGCGTGGTGGTTCGAATCTACTCGTCGGGCTGAAGTTCAAACGGCCTATCAGGTTGTCGTTGCGAGTTCAAATGCGAAATTGTCCGCAGGTAAATTTGATCTTTGGGATTCGGGACGAGTTGTATCGGATCAATCGGTTCACGTTGAATACGCGGGAAAGGCATTGAAATCAAATATCCAATGCTTTTGGAAGGTTCGAGTCTGGGATCGAGATGGAAAAGCATCAGACTGGAGCCAAATATCTACATGGACTACAGGACTATTTCGACCAGAAGATTGGATGGGCAAATGGATTGCGGCTACCAGCGAGCACAGTTACACCCGAACGCCAAGTGTGTTTGGCTACCACGCTCGGGAATCTAAGATTCAGGACGCGGCAAAATGGGTCCAAGTAGACCTTGGGGCACCTCACAAGATTTCGGATGTTATTATCCATTCCCCGAATCCACCCGGATTTGATCAATCCGGTGGATTTGGATTTCCTATTCGCTTTAAGGTCGAAGCATCTTATGATCCAAAGTTCTCTCAATCGACCGTTTTAGCCAACTATTTGGATCAAGACTTTCCAAATCCCGCGGGGAAGCCGGTAAAGGTTTCCGGTGGAGGCATCCAGTGCCGATATGTCCGAGTGACTGCTACAAAGCTATGGAACCGTCAAACTGGACCCGAGCCATATTGTTTCGCCTTGGCTGAACTCGAAGTGCTTTCAGGCGGAAAGAACATTGCTCTTCATGCTCCAGTAAGCTCACTTGATAGTGTCGAGGTCAATGATTGGAACCAAAAGCGACTCACCGACGGGGAATATCTGAGGGATCGGACGGTTGGTGAGAAAGGTCCTGAAAACGGAGCGGTTTACTTGCAAAAGTCAGTTCAAATCTCAAAGTCGATCGTTCGCGCAACTGCTTTTCTTTGTGGACTTGGTTATTCGGAACTGATGATCAATGGCAAAAAGGTTGGAGACCACGTCCTTGATCCCGGATTTACTGACTATGCAAAGCGGGCTCTCTATGTCACTCATGATGTTACAAGGCAGCTTAAGAAGGGAAATAATGATGTCGGAATCTTGCTGGGTGGTGGATGGTTCAACCTCGCCACTACAGATTTGTTCAGCTTTGAAAAGGCGCCTTGGTCAGCATCGCCACGAGCTCGTTTTCATCTGAAGATTGAATTCAGCGACGGTTCGTCTAAAACAATTGTTTCCGATGAAAGCTGGCAATGGAGCCCAACCGCTATTACCTTTAACTGTGTTCGTGGGGGTGAAACGATTGATGCTCGATTCGATTCCCCGACTCGAAGGCCAGTGATGGTCGTGGACGCCCCTAAAGGCAAATTAGTATCCCAGCAACAACCTCCGATAAGAGTAACTGCGACGATAAAACCGATCGCAATGACCGAGCCAAAACCAGGGGTTTACGTTTTCGATCTGGGGACGAACATTGCGGGTTGGGCAACTTTGCGAACTAAGGCAGCAAGAGGAACTCGGATCACCATGAAATATAATGAGGCGCTCAGTGCGGATGGGACTGCGAATATGCAGCATACAGCAAGCCACACCTATGGTCGATTCCAAACTGAGGAGTGCATCCTCAGTGGAAACCTTGACTTCTTTGAGCCTCGATTTACCTATCATGGCTTTCGGTATGTTGAAGTCACAGGTCTAACGGAAAAACCGACCCTGAAATCGTTGGAAGGAAAGTGGGTCACGACCGATCCCGAGCGTGTTGGAAATTTTGAATGCTCCAACGAACGGCTGAACAAGGTCCAAGACCTCATCGTACGGTCATACCTCAACAATCTTCACGGCATTCCAACCGACTGCCCACAACGGGAGAAAATGGGCTGGATGGATGATGGCTGTGTCGACATGGAGACGGGATTCTTTAACCTTGACACTGCCCAGTTCTATCGAAAGTGGTTTAACGATATGATGGACGCCCAGGACGCGAACGGTCATGTGTCCGACATCGTCCCGACCAGTGGTTGGGGTCGTACCCGCCCGGACGGTTCCCCGGGAGAAATGGCTGACCCTTGGTGGGGTGGAGCAATCGTCCTTTCACCGTGGAAGTTATATCAATCCTACGGCGACAAGCGTGTCATTCAAGAAGGATATCCTGCGATGAAGGCTTATGTTGACTACATGACATCAACCGCCAAGAGCGATCTTGTGTCGTGGGGGCTTGGCGATTGGCTCGACGACAGCGCTGGAGGAGGAGGGCGAAGGGTGCCAGTCGAGCAGACATCGACGGCGGCTTACTATGCCTGCGCCAACATCGTCGCACAATCCGCAGAACTGCTTGGGAATAAATCGGACGCCTCGAAGTATCAAAAGCTTGCCGAGCAAATCAAGGTGAGTTTCAACCAGAAATTCCTCAATTTGAAGACCGGACTTTACGCAAAAGATAGTCAAACTGCTCAGGCATTGCCCTTAACTCTTGGTCTAATTCCAAACGATGCAAAGAACTTGGTTTTGAATCAGCTCGTAAACAGCATCAATGGTCCGCGGAAAGGGCATATCAGTTCCGGTATGGTTGGCTCGCTCTACTTGTTTCACGCCCTTACCGAAAACAACCGTGACGATCTTGCCTATGCAATGTTGACCAAGGAAGAGTATCCGGGTTGGCTCCACATGATCAATTCGGGGGCTACGTCGCTTTGGGAAGCCTGGAACGGGGAAGGGTCTTATAACCACCCGACAATGGGATGTGTTGGCTTTTGGTTATACCAAGGATTGGCTGGAATCAAGCCTGATCCCACGGGACCCGGCTACAAGAAATTTGTGATCAAGCCTTCGGTAGTCGGTGATCTCACTTGGGTCAAAGCTCACTATGATAGCGTACATGGACGGATTGAGAGCAGCTGGAAACGAACGGGAAACAAACTTGAAATGAACATAACCGTGCCAGTCAATACCCAGGCAACGGTGTACATTCCGAGCTTAGGTGTCGAAGTCATCTCAGAATCGGGCAAACTAATTAGCCTTGGAGCTGGAATCAAGCCGCTACCTTTGGTGCCTGGGTTCTCTGTATTTAGAGTCGGTTCGGGATCATATCGTTTCGAATCGACTTTGCCGATTTAGTAAACGACTTTTCCACCAATAATGAGCATCTCTGGATGCATTGACGTCCAGGTGAGTTTCTTTGCGAAAGGTGACTGGTTCAGTATCTGAAAGTCAGCCATGTATCCAACTTTGATCTGTCCCAATTCTTTCTCTCGCTTCATTGCAAAAGCCCCAGCGGATGTATAAGCGATTAGAGCTTGATCAATAGAAATATTCTGATGAGTCATCCAGAGTTTTCCGTCGAGGGTCTTGCCCGTTACGGCCGCTTGAATTCCCAGCCACGGGTTTGCATCAACGACTGGCCAGTCTGAACCAAACGCGAGTTTTGCCTGGCTCTCAAGCAAATCTTTGAAGGCATAGCTTGTCCGGCTACGAGGCGTGCCAATCACTTCTTCACAGTAACGCCCATCATCCGCCTTATGGTAAGGCTGCATAGACGGAATGACACCAAGCTTGCCAAAGCGAACGATGTCGGACGCTGTAGTGTGCTGTGCGTGCTCGACTCGAAACCGGAGACTAGAAAGGTTAGGGGCACACTTCTCGAACATGGTGAGAATTTCACGGTTTGCTCGGTCGCCAATTGCATGAACGATGACCTGTAAGCCAGCCTTTGCGGCTTCCTTGATGCCTCTCTCGTAAGTTCCATCGGTGAAGCCAGGGCGAGGTAATCCGGTGAGGCTTTTTTGGTCAGTAAGTGGCTTTGTATATGGTTCCAGCATCCAAGCGGTTCTTGAACCCAAGGATCCGTCCATATAGGCTTTGATACCGTTAGCCTGCACCCATCCTGGTACATCTTGAAAGCCCTTTATTGCTTTGATTTCATTCGTCCAGTTGGATGCGGTTGGGTAAAGAGCAAATCTCAAACTTGGATTGACTGAAACTGCATACTTTGCATACTTAGCGAGATCTCCAACCGAACAGATTTCACTTACGGATGTTATCCCATGCTTATTTGCCATTTTGACGGCCGCTCGAAGTCCATCTTCAATTGCTTGAGGTGTTGCTTGCGGCAGGATAAAGTTCGCCCTACCCATCGCGGTTTCTCGGAGCAGTCCAGTTGGCTCTCCAGTCGTCGGGTCCTTGTCAATCGATCCGCCATCAGGACTCTTTGTGTCTTTGGTAATACCGAGCCTTTTTAATGCCAGCGAGTTAAGAATCAGCGAGTGTCCATCCATTCGATACAAAACCGCTGGGTGTTCACCAGTTACAGAGTCCAAGTCTTGGCGCGTTGGTTGTGACTTATCTGGCCAACTTTCGGCGGACCAACTACTTCCGACAATCGTTTGCTTCCCAGGGGTTTTCTCCGCCCAATCCTTTATTCGGCGAAGGAATTCTGCTTTAGTGTTTGCTCCTCGAAGATCAAGTGCATTGAGTGAAACCCCTCCACTCATTAGGTGAGTATGACTATCGATAAAACCGGGAAGAAGAAATTTTCCTTTGGCGTGAATAACTTCTGTTTTTGAACCGACATAGCTGAGATTTCTGTTGCCAACGTAAACGAAACGCCCATTCTGAATAGCTACGAACGTGTCAACGGTTAATTTTCCGTTTGACCAAACATTGGCGTTTTCGATAACAATGTCGGCTGGTGAAATTGCCAATGCAACGATGAGGTTTAACATATCGCAATAATACCAGTGGGACCAAGCACTTTCGCTAACTGATCGAAGGAGAGAGTTTGATTCGGTATCTGGGCGACAACAATGGCTGCACCGGTTACTAAATTGGATCGGGAACCTATTCGCTTGTGTCAACCATCAACTAAGAATTTCTCGTCATGACTGATTCTAAGACCGGTCGATAGTGTTCGACCGGTGGGACTTCGAGCCCAACAACCTTGGCCTCGTCATCCCATCGACGTACCATAAGAGCCGCAAGATAATTCGGCTCGTTAACTTCAAATTCTTTGACTTCATCAGCCGTGAACGGCCCCCCTTGGAGAGCAAGACTTTGAACTGAGGACTCGGAGAGTGCCTCAAGGTATCCGGGCTCAGTGGCGGTCAAATATCGCTTTGCATCTACATGTAAACGCACGCAATCAACGACTTCGGCTGGGAAGTAGTCTTGCAACCATAAGGCTCCAACATCTTCGTGTTTTGCATCGATCCCTTTTGAAGCAACATCCTCTCCTAGCCCATGAAGTAAATGCCCAATATCATGGAGGAGCGAGGCCGCGATGATCGAATTGCTGGCACCGGCTTTCTCCGCTAAGTAAGCGCATTGAAGTGCATGCTCCGTCTCGGTGACTTGCTCACCAAAGTAGAGGCTACCGCCGTGATTATTGAAGAGGTCAATGACTTGATCGAGAATGTCCATGCTTAATATCAGACATTGTATTCATCAAACCGCATGCTGAATTCAACCTTGCGCATTCTTTAACAATACTTGAATACAATTCCTATGTGGACCGGTGGGACTTTGCAATCATTGGGGCAGGAATTGCCGGATTGTCCCTTGCTTGGCACTTGAACAAAGCCGGCAAAAGAGTCCTTATCCTTGAAAAGTCACCTCAAGCTCAAGGCGCCAGCGTTCGAAATTTTGGAATGGTTTGGGTGGTGGGGCAACCTACACCGGACCTACAGGAAATTGCCTTTCGTAGCCGAGAACTTTGGGAACAGGCAGCCGATGAATGCAACTTTTGGATTCGGAAATGCGGCTCTTTGACGCTAGCATACGAGAACGTCGAACAGCAGGTCTTACAAGAGTTTCTGGAATCTACGAGTCATTCCAATGATCGAGTGCTGCTTTCAAAAGAAGCTGTTTTGTCTCAATTTCCGTTCGTCCGGGGTGAAAACCTAAAGGGTGGACTTCTAAGCCCTACCGAAGCGGCGGTTGATCCTCGCGAAGTTGTTCATGCCGTCGCCAACCGCCTTTTAAAGGCAGGGGTTGATTTTCGCTTTGACACGACTGTCACCAATATTGAAACTGGACAATTGATCTCTTCAAACGGGGAAGTATTTCATGCCGATAAAATCATCGTTTGCCCGGGACCGGACCTCTATAGTGTCCTCCCAAAAGAATGTGATCAAGCGGGGCTGATTCAAACCAGACTCCAGATGCTTCGACTTCGCCCCATTGATGAATCGGTAAGTCCACTTGGGATTCACTTATGTGCGGGACTGACGCTTGGGCATTATGCAAATTTTCGAGATTGCCCATCACTTCAGCATGTTCAGGACTTACACAGGACCAAGTGGGTAAGGCAAATTGAGCTAGGTATTCACGTTTTGGTTGCAGAGCATTCCGATGGGACAATCTCCGTTGGCGACAGTCATCACTACGGAAGGAGTCTCACGCCCTACCGCGATGACCAGACCGATGAAGCGATTCTGGAGGCTATGGATGAATTTCTTCCTCGCGAAAATTATCAAGTTGTTCAGCGGTGGGAAGGCACTTACAATACGCACCCCAAGTTGCCCTATTGGTGGAAATCCATTGGTGAATCAGTGTGGGCACTCAATCTTTTTGGTACAGGTATGACACTCTCGTTCGGTCTTACTGAGCGGCTCGCACAGGAAATTATGTAACCATGGCACGATTTAAACTTGCAATATTCGACCTCGCTGGCACTACCGTTAAAGATACAAATACTGTCGGCAAATGCCTGCAAGATGCCCTTGAAGCAGTTGGAGTAACGGTGACGGTCGCAGATGTGAACGCTGTGATGGGGATCCGGAAACCAGTCGCAATTCAGCGGCTGCTTGATCAATATGGTGCAACGGGAGACGCAGATTCGATTGATCGTGACTTCCGTGAGCGAATGATCGAAACCTACAAGACCTCCGAAGAGGTTGGCGAAATTCCGGGAGTATCCAGCACTTTTCGCGTGCTCAAAGAAATGGGAATTCGAATTGCCGTCGATACCGGTTTTGACCGGGAGACGGTCGATATCCTCCTAGATCGAATGAATTGGGGTGACTTGCTCGATGACTCGATTACCAGTGATGAAGTGGCCAACGGACGCCCAAGCGCAGACATGATCAATGAACTATGCCGTCGCGCCGGTGCTTTGCCATCCGAGACCATCAAAGTTGGCGATACTCCAGCTGATTTGCAAGAAGGTTCTGCTGCAAGGGTGGGACTTAACTTGGCGGTATCTTACGGAACTCACTCTGCAGACGAACTGGAGCGTTTTGGTCCAGATGCGATTCTTTCAGAGATTAGCGACCTTCTTCGATTGGACATTTAGCGCAAAAGCTAGTGCCAATGAAGCAAAAATGGATAGACCCGCAAGGCTTCCCATTGCCGCAGCCCATCCCCAGTGTTGGGCGATCTCCCCAATACCCATCCCACTGATAATTCCACCAAAATAGCCCACTCCATCGATCCACCCAGATGCGGTGGCAGCACTTTGGTCTCCTCCAAAGTCAAGTGAGGTAGCCCCGGCAAGGAGGGAATAGGGACCAATAAGGGCAAACGCAATGGCGCCAACGAGAATGACTACGGAGATTGAAGATAAACCAGGAACGAATGCAAGGATTGCCAGCAAGACTCCACTAACTAAGAGTCCCACGGGAATAAGCTTTAGTCGCTGCGAAGGTGAATCAGCCTTCGCAAACTTGTCGCCAAGATAACCCATAAGTAAGACGCTGACACCACCAAGAAGTGGAAAGATACTACTTGCCTGACCTGCATCACCCTTTGATAGCTTGGCAAATTCAGTCAAATAGG
>JAYUOQ010000261.1:0-3897 GCA_043760685.1 Armatimonadota bacterium
GTTGGCGGGTGTCTCGTAGTATTGAGCTATCACAGTGGGGAAGACCGCATTGTTAAGAACGTATTTTCAAAGTTAGTAGAAGAAGGGTTTCACCAAGTGGACAAAAAGCCATTGGTGCCAACCGAATCAGAAGTGAGGCGAAACGCAAGAAGCCGCTCAGCCAAACTTCGAGCAATTATTAAGTCATCAGACAAGGAAAGTCATCATGAACGCATCAGTAAGTATTCATCGCGGTAAAGCGCAACAACGAGTCCGAGTGCCATCGAGAGCCCGATCTCGGGTTGTCCCAATGGTATTGCAAGGAACAGTAGTTTTCTTTGCCGTTTTCATAATTGGGAGCTTTGCAATGTCCCTAGGTGGTCATATTTTGGCTGAGGGTCAACGTGCGCAGATCAGATCGATGTCCAAGCCACTTGTGTTGGCTCGAGAAGATAATCGACAGTTGAAGGCAAATTCTTCTTTAGACAAATCGCAAGAATCCATCGAAGATTGGGCGATTCAACGAGGATTTGTTCGCAAATACGCTCCCGTAATCAAGCAACAGGAAACGTATGTCGCGCAAAGGTAAGAAGCTATATTCGATCAATCCAGCCATCGTCTGCATGGCTGGATTGTTCGGCTTTGCCGGAGCTTCACAGATCAAGCTCCAAGGGTTTGAAGCTGAAAAAACCACCGAACTTGCCGACAAAGTCAATAAGTACTTTGTCGAGAAAATAGACAAAGCCAAGCGAGGCGCTATCTATTGTCGTGACCTAACTCCATTGGCAATTGACGCAAACACATACATCTTAACGATCAATTTTGCAAAAATTCCCAGAGTTCCAGGATTTGGAATTGCCCTTTCGGAGGCAACCGGGATTCCGGCAATCGAATTCTCTGATCGAACGAAGGGAACGCGATCGTGGCCGACAGAAATGACTCCTGACCAGAAAAAGCAAGTGCAGGGAATCAAAAAGGAGTGGTCTGCAGATGGAGTATCAATTGAATCTGCGCAAGATCGAAGTTACCCATTAGGGCAATTTGCTAGTTCATTGGTAGGTTTCCAGAGAAGACATCCTGGTGATGATAAATCTACAGTCCGAATTGGACTAGAGGCTAGCCTCAACGATGTCTTACACGGCGTTGATGGTCGTCAACGCGGTCTCCAAGATAACAATGGTGAGCTATTGCCTTTGCGATCTTATGATCCAGAAGTCATTCGCAAGGACGGCTCCAAGGTTGTCACCACAATCGATGCAAACATCCAAACAAGTGCTTCCCTCGCAATTCGAAATGCGGTCATTTCAAACAAGGCGGATGATGGAGTTGCAATCGTGGCCAATCCGAAGACGGGAGAAATATATGCCATGGCGACATATCCCACGTCTGATCCTAATGACCTGGCTCAATCAAAGTGGGATGGGAAAAATCCGGCTTACAAGGAAATCCTGGAGCCCGGTTCTACGTTCAAGATTTTGACCCTAGCAAAGGCATATAGTGAAGGGATCGTTCGCGAAGGAATGTATTGGCATTGTAACGGAACGCTAGGGATCAACTCCGTTTCCTCTGTTCACTGTGATAAGTCACATGGTTCCCACGGGGAAGTTGATGCTGAAGGCGCAATAGCCAAGAGTTGCAACGTGACTTCAGCGCAATGGGCATTGAAAATTGGAAATCGGGAGTTTCTAAGCTATCTGGATGACTTGGGACTCCGTGAAAAAACCCAACTCGAGTTATTGGGCGAAGTCAAAAACAAAATCGTTCCAGACCGAGGTGCGCCAAAACTTCAATTAGCCACGTGGGGGTTTGGTCAATCGATGAGCGTAACTCCAATTTCGCTTACCCGAGCATTTTGT
Organism: Armatimonadota bacterium; assembly: GCA_043760685.1. Classification (GTDB taxonomy): domain Bacteria; phylum Armatimonadota; class Fimbriimonadia; order Fimbriimonadales; family Fimbriimonadaceae; genus Fimbriimonas. Next base: position 1,836 of record JAYUOQ010000261.1, read on the forward strand.
ACCGTAGCAAACGGCGGTCTTCGAATTCCTCTCAGGCTTATAAAATCGATTGACGGAGTAGAGCCAAAACCAAAATCGGAAACAAAAAGGGTTTTGTCCGAAGAAGCTTGCGATTACACCCTGCATTGTATGCAGGCAGTGATGGAAAAGGGCACCGGACGAAGCATGCAAATGGCAGGCTATGACCTTGGCGGAAAGACGGGCACGGCCCAAAAGATGGGCAAAATAGTGAATGGTGGATATGTTTCCAACTTTGTTGGGGTGATTCCCGCAAAAAATCCACAAGCCGTTATTTTGATCATGGTGAACAATCCAAAGGGAGGAAAATTCTACGGAGCCGACGTCGCCGGACCAGTTTTTACCGACGTTGCTCACTCTGTAATCAAGAATCTTCGGATTCCACCGAGCCACGCGGTTGTCGAAGCTCCTGTTGTGGCACCAATGAAGTAGGACGTTTGGGCTGCCTCTGCAGCCCGTCTCAAAAATGTTGTATTAACCCTTGTTGGGGAGGTTATCAGTTTGATCCGTTGGTAATGGTGGTTGTTTTCTCCCGACCCTAAACTTCCAACTCCAAACTAACAATTCCCGTTCATAATTGAACTTAGGACTAACTTGAAACTTAGCGAACTCTGCTTGCGATCCGAAATCCACGACTATGCGCTTCACGGCGACGCGGAGGTGTCTCGCTTGGTGATGGACTCGCGAAAAGTTCAGTCCGGTGACTTATTCGTCGCCATGCCGTCGCCAAATACGGATTCCTACCAATTTATTGCCAAGGCCATCGAAGCCGGTGCGGTCGGAGCCATTGTTTTCTCCCCAGATGGGCTAGCTCACTGTGCCGAAACCTCCGGACTATATCTCTCGAACTACGAAGATCAGCTTTGGCGACTCTGCAAAACGATCACGGGCAACCCATCCGCCGGCATGAAAATGGTTGGTGTCACCGGAACAAATGGCAAGACCACGACCGCTTGGATCATTCGAGATATGCTTCAGGCGCTAGGGTTGTCGAGCGGCTACCTTGGAACGCTTGGCTTCCAATTTCCCGGGCACTCAATCGATTTGCCCAACACAACTCCGTTTGTCGTTGATCTCTACAACTATTTAGCTGAAGCGAGAGATGCTGGCGTCCAAGGCATGGCAATCGAGGTTTCCTCCCATGCTCTTGCTCAGAAACGAGTGGAAGGGATTGAGTTCGATGTTGTCGTCATGACGAACTTAACTCAAGATCACCTTGATTTCCATGGATCGCTACAAAACTATGCCGACGCAAAGTGGCGGCTCTTCTCCGAATTTGGCTCCGTTTTCGGATGCTTTAACGTCGATGACTCAACCGTCGCCGGCTGGAACCAGAAGTTTGGTGGCGCCAAGATCGGCTACACCACCGAAAATCGTCCTGGGGCTGACCTCATTGGTCAACCAACTAAAATAGCAATCGACGGTATCGACCTAACACTGAAGTATCAGGGGCAATCGGCCAAAGCCTCGTCCAAGTTAGCCGGAAACTACAACGTTTCCAATCTCGTTTGCGCCTGCTCTGCCTTGTTGGGGCTCGGCTATTCTCTCGATGAAGTCGCCCATGCAGTCCCAAGCGCAACTCCAGTTCCTGGTCGATTCGAGTCCATTTTAAATGAAAAGGGAATCGGAGTGATTGTTGATTATGCTCACACTCCCGACGCTTTGGAAAAATTGCTAAGCGCAGCCAGACCACTCACCGAGAAACGACTCATTACCGTCTTCGGGTGCGGTGGCGACCGAGACAATACAAAGCGACCACTAATGGCTCGAGCGGCATCCGAGCGCTCCGATCTAACTGTCATCACGAGCGATAACCCCCGAACGGAAGATCCGGTAAAGATCTTGGAACAAGTTCAATCTGGAATCAAAAAGGGCAAGGAATCCGTCTTGATTGAGGACAGAATTGAAGCCATCTACTTTGCGATTAACAATGCGCAGCCAGGAGACACCGTTGTGATAGCGGGCAAAGGGCACGAAGACTACCAAATCATTGGTAGAACCAAGATTCATTTAGACGATCGCGAGATCACCCGCGAGGTGCTCG
>JAYUOQ010000262.1:0-10390 GCA_043760685.1 Armatimonadota bacterium
GTCTTTGGACCAACCAATAACTTCACATGGGCGAATCAAGCCAAGCGTCGGTCAATCCACTTCCGATCGCCAGCGCTTCAATGGATTCGAGCGAACGACGGTCAACGAGTTTACTGGCCAGATATGAGCGTCACTCCTGGTGTGCTCAATGGACGATGGGAGAACGCGACTGAGTATGCCAATCGATGGGTTGATGAAGCAAGCTTAGCGATCAAAGGATATGGAAGACTGGCGATGCCTGGCAACCCACAAGTCGTAGACTTGACCGAGTGCTACTTGACGTATGGCGAGTTGAATAGCCAGATTCTTAGTTCAGACAATTATCAGTTTTCAGTGAACGGTGTCCCGAAGACTATGGAGCAAATCAGAACTGATTCGTTGGCTCGTGGTTCTTCGGCTGTATCTAATGGTGTAACCTATAATGCGCCTATGCCCCCAACCAGAACGAGCATATTCGCTGCGATCCGAGATCAGCTTTACCTTCGAACATCTCAAGGCAAGTTGCCCTTGCTCGGAAGAGTGTTCTGGGCCAACTGCTATTCTGCCGACCCTCGAAGAGAGACAGGCTTTACTACCATTGACCCGATCAATTCCTATAATCCATGGGACGACTTCCGTCTCACTCACGACGATATCAAGGCAATCTATGGAACTCAGTAGTTGAGTTAATCGGTCCTTGAGTTCCCTCCTATTTTGCTTTAGGAGTGAACTTAAGGACTTTTCCATTCATGCAGTATCGAAGTCCGGAAGGCTTAGGTCCGTCGTCAAAAACGTGGCCTAAGTGACCATCGCACTTTGCGCAGAGGACTTCGGTTCTCACCATTCCATAGGATTTGTCCACGATGAACCAAATGTTTTTGGTATTTAGTGGTCTGTAGAAGGATGGCCATCCGGTTCCTGATTCAAACTTAGTGCTGGCTTCGAAAAGGGCTAGGCCACAACCGACGCATGCGTAAGTTCCGTCGCCTTTCTGGTCGAGGTTAACTCCGCAGAATGCTGGTTCGGTTCCTTTGGCTCGAAGAATGTCGTACTGCTCTTTGGTCAGCCTCTTCTTCCATTCGGATTCTGAGAGAACGACTTTGTCCGTGCGCTTTGGGCTCGTTGTGGCGATTCCGTCGGATCGAACTGTTTGGGTTGCTAAGATGAACGCTAGTATCATAACCATTACTATGCACGATAGCCAGAAAATGTTCCTATTTTTCGTTTTCTGGTTTACCAAAATACATTGGAAGGCCCAAGTCCTTCAGTTTTTCCCATGGGAAGATTGTCGGGTCGCTTTTGCGACCGTACGGTTTGGCGATATATTCGTGGCTTGTTAGCTGCTTAATCGGAAATCTGCGCTTTAGGACAACAAGAATCGCGTGCAGGGCGTCGATTTGAGCCTGGGGGTAGGGATCTTTGCTGTCGTTGAGGTTTACGAGCTCGATTCCGACCGAAAAGTGATTGACGTTACTTCGTCCGAAGTGATCGGTGCTGACTCCTGCTTGCCATGCGCGATCGAACGTGCTGACGTTTTGGACGATTGAGCCATCTTTGCCAATAGAGTAATGAGCGCTTACTTTGCTAGCTGGTCTCTGGAAGGCTTCGGTGGTCTTTTCGAGGGTTGGGATTACGGTTGAGTGAATGACCACCGTATCCACCACGACTCCCTCGGGGCGAGAGTCGAAGTTTGGTGACTGGATCCAAACCAGTTTCATGTAGCCCGGTTCACGCCAAGGGTTTGGCATTGGTGACTTGCCGTCTCCTTGTTGGAGCGTGAGTGCGAGCGAGGCAGCGATAAGGAATGATGTCATCGTTTGAACCTATTCAGTAGATTTGTTTTTGTTGGCGGCCATGTGTCCGGAACCGAGCAATCCGATAAGGACGAGTGAGAGTCCGACCATCAGACCATTTGGATAGAGGGCACCGCCAATTGCACGGGGGAGAAACATGAGGAGAGCGATTACGCCAAGAGCTAAGGACATGATTCGACCGGCACGGGGATTTGTTGCCCAAACGAAGTAACTGACAATCATGAGGACGCCGAGAGTAACGCCACCCATGAGGGACATGATGTGAGGCTTGTGACCAGCGTTCGGGAAGAAGTACGCCTGCGTGCCGAGGGCTGCACAGATGATTCCGTAAAGAATTACGGCTGCATTGATTAGTTTGGTCATTGAGTTAGTTTTACCTTTTCTTGGGAGATGGGTCTTGGACGGGCCGGGGCGGTTTTTCAAGAGGGGTCAACTAGCAACGGGACGAAGCTGATACTTTGCTCACAGAACTGCCGTCGTTCGTATAAAGACACTGCTTACTCCCGCCTTCGCTTTGCTACAGCGGACAGGCCCAGCTTCCTCCTTCGCGCAATCCTCCTTCGTCAATCCTCCTTCGTCAAGGCACTACAGCGGACAGGAGCACTACGGCGGACAGGAGCGCTACGGCGGACAGGTCGCAGATGTCGTAAAACAGTGCCACAAAAGATTATCCAGCCCACACCGTGGCTCGCCGCAGGTTGTCGAGTAAGCAGGTCACACAAATGCCAGGATTATCTAGCTCACGCTAGTGACTCGTCATGCTGCCTAAAGGTTCGCGATTACCAATCTTTCCTATAAAAACCCAAGATCTTATTGCCGAGCATTTGACACCGAAAAGTGGCCTTTCCTTGCGTCGCCCAAATCGAGAACCCAACGCCGAATTTATCCTTTGAAGTTAACAAGGTTCTAGGTTGGTATTCAATCGAGACTGGCTTAACTCTGTCATGTGTTGCACCATACACGGATTTCAAAATTTCCTTAGGGCTGAAAACAGTACGCTTTTTGCCACTAACCTCTTCATAAGTCATTTTTATTCTCAAACCACCATCTGCAAGTCTGAATAGCATCCGACTCACGGTCTCTTTATGCTTTGTGGCAAGGATTTCTGTCTCGACTACGCCCGACAACTCTATGTCAAACGTATCTGGACACGAATAACTTCTCAATAATAAAACAAGATGGTCAGGCGTACACTTAACAATTATCCCACGGTTAGCATTGAATACTGGTAGCTTGATTTGATTCTTGTCGAGAACACTTAACAAATGACAAAGAGCCAAACCGTCACCTCCAGGAAGCACAACATATGTCTGACCCTCATTTTGAATATGAGATGTATTAACTAATATGCTTAAGAGCAATTGTACGGATTTCATTATGGTGTCCATGATGTAGGTTCCCCACTCTGCCCCCAGATGATCCTTTGATCCCAAGTTTTGGTTACTGGTCCACATGGGCAACCAGTGGGCGAGCCACCTTGTGGACCAGGTAAGCACGCTCGAATGCTAACGAACCCGGTGTGGCTCCGGTAACGACCGGTGAGAAGCAGAGAGTTACCTGTGAAATATGGTCAAACATTGCGCGAACTCAAGTTCATTCTATCACCTCGTCTTCCCAAAGGTAAGCAAAGTATCGACATCGAACTTCGCTATCCCCTTGGTGATGGTATCAATTGGCAGAGGACCACCGAAAATGTGATCCTAATTCACTAAGCCTTTACGAACTGGATTATTGTGGATGTAGTTGATCGAATCCTGCCTCGCCTTTTCCCAGCTAATGTTGCTATCGTGACCCGGACCCTCTTCCCAAAGATCTGTATTGATCATGCCGCGATTCTTTGCGCTTCGTGATGGACCTTGCTTGATCGACTTAAGGATTTTGGACATGTTGTAACCCTCGTCCATGGGGTGGATGAGTAAGTGAACATGGTCTGGCATGAAGACATATGCAAAGACAGCGAAATTGTGGAGTTCCGCGGCTTCGTTAATTCGTACTGCTAGGAATTTGCAAATCTCGTCGTCCTTGAGATACGGCTTTCGATGAAAAGTATAGAATGTAAGCTGATGGGAGTGACCAGGAACGTTCCATGTTTCCCGGGTCTTGTGCTTGATCGGTCTTGCACCCACGCGTTAAGTTTTACCTGCTCAGAATATACTGAGGTAACTTTCAGCCCCCGCAAATCGGGGCGTCGCTTAGACTCCGTTCGCAGAGGTCGTTACCGGTGCCACACCAGGCTTTCCTTCTTAATGCCAATACCAAGCCCACCAAGTGGCTTGGCCATCGTAATAGTGTTCGGCTTATCGTCTGCGAACGGCGAAGACGAGGACGCCGACCCAGCTTGCCCCGGCGTCCTTGAGGGCGCGAGCGCATTCGGCGGCAGTGGCTCCGGTAGTGAAGACATCATCGACGAGGAGGACGCGCTTTCCGATGATGTCGGTTGGGCACTTGAAGGCACCGACCAGGTTTTTTGATCGTTGTTCGGGGGTTAGTTTGACTTGAGGAGAGGTGCGTCGGATTCGGACCAAGTCTTGACCGATGAGATGGTTCGGGAGTTTTTCGCACAGGGCTTCCGCCTGGTTAAACCCTCGCCAACTGAGGCGGGAGCGGTGGATCGGGACGGGGGCGATGAGGTCGACTTCGGGATCCCAGGCGACAAAGAGGTCGTGCAACTCACTTGCCATGAACTTGATGAGGGACGTTTCTCGACGGTATTTGAGGGCTTTGACCAGTTCGGCGGCGGAATTTTCGTAGGTGTAGAATGCCCTGAGTTCGTCTACGATAGGTAGCGGCTGTTCGTAACGTAGCTCTTCCCTTCTTAGGGATTGGGAGCAACGGGGGCACGGAACAACGTCGGAGACTCTCCGACAGACTGGGCATTTGGTGGGATAAACCGCCTGAATTGCCCGACTAAAGAAGCTGTTCAATAAGGATTTGACTCCGGTCATCTAAGTCATCCAGATTAAGAATCTCATATCTACCGCCGTCGACACTGGTGATCTGCCATCGGCCGCTGGTGAGTTCGTGGGCGTTGTCTCGCCAGTTGCGGACAAAAAAGTCGGAATGGCCACGGGTTGTTTCGACGTCGAATTTCCACATGCTGGCTTCGTGCTTGAGGGAGTTGATCTTGGTGATTTGCGGGGTAAAGTAGCGACGATCGAGCTCGGCTTCGGCGAGTTGTTTGGATTCTGGCTCGAGGGATTCGATTGCTTCGATAATGCCGAACTCCTTGTTTTCGGAGTCTCGGATTGAGATCATTTCGAATGGTTTGCTTAATGGAAATGCCCGGATCAAATGGACGTTTGTGTGGAGTTCCTCTCCGATTTGGCAGTCGAGGAAGAGGGAGTCCGGGCGGCGCAAGAGTTTTACTTGCGATCCAGAAACATACTTGAGGTCGGACATATGGATAAAGTATGGCATTGATTAGGGGGAGGGGGAGGGCGATGGCGATGGCGAGGTGATACGGAATCTACTCCCAAGGTTCGCCGGAACGGGAAGTTTCGCGACTTTTGAAGATCCGGCTCACCTATCCCTCTTACAAAAAGGGATATCTTGGTCTCGGGAAGTTTGACGTTTGACTTCGGGCTAGATGCTGTTTTACGAAGTGTGAGGGCTAGGGCAAAAGCTAGCGGGATTGGGAAGGTTCAGAGGCATCGATTTGGCATAGTGTAAAGTGCTATGGAGTGAGGACCTGAGGACCCTGCGGCCCGCTTAAACACTTTGAGAGATTAGGCATCGTCATTAAGCGATCGATTTCGAATTGTTTCGGTCGCCTTTGGCGGGGTCGCTCTCCTATTCGTTGATGTCTACCGAAATGAAGGAGCGACCTTGGAAAAAGACTTGCAGCTATTATTACCCAGCCCTTCGGAGCCTTCGCGCGACAGCGCGCAAAGAGCTCCTGCGAACTGGGCTGACATATTGACGACCCTTCGGGCCTAAGACGGATGACGAATGCTGAGGGCGAGGGCGAGGGCGAGGGCGAGGGCGAGGGCGAGGGCAAATCGCCGAACACCTTCAAAAGAGAGTGTCTTAAAATGAGGGCTCACCTCAGTGTAAGAATAACCCCCGACCTTGCCCTTGGGAACTTCGTTCCTCCCCGTCCCAAAGAGCAAGGGAGGGGACTGGACGCAAGAAAAAAGCCACTCATCATTGAGTGGCCTATTACAAGCAACCGAATCCTTGACGGATTTAGCCTTCGCCGCGAACGTGGCCAAATGATGGCTCGAACGGAATCAGACCCAACCGAGTTGCAGCGCGGAACGCTTGGACTCGATTACTGACTTGCAGTTTGTCGTAAATATTGGCGAGATGAAAATCTACAGTTCTTTTTGATACATAAAGTACATCAGCCGCTTCCTTGCTGCTGTGACCCTGTGCAATCAAACTGAGAACTTCAATCTCACGCTTTGTTAATCTTACTGAACGCTGTGAAGCGTCTACTCTTGTTGCTGTTGTTATTGGCATAACCCACCCCTATCAGTTGTTTCCATCGCCTGTACGAATCTATTTCCATCTTCGGGGACGCAATTCATATCTAAAACCTGACAATTTTTCTCAGATAGCACGATGACAAAATCCATTCAGCTTCAAATGATGCTAATTCTTGTTTGACGCAATTTGTAATACCAAGTTCATATACTAGGACGTTTCGCGGAATTCTGGATAGCTCATACTTGAAGATATGGCTTCAAATGACTGGAATGCGGATCGATATGTGAAGAATGCGGCGTTTGTTTCGACTTACGGAACTGCGGTTGCCGAGCTTTTGGGAAACATTTCTGGACAAAGAGTTTTGGATCTGGGTTGTGGCGATGGTCGCTTAACTCTTGAGCTGGTTGAGAAGGGCGCGACGGTTGTGGGAATTGATGCTTCGACGAGCATGATTGAGTCGGCGAGAGAAAAGGGGCTTGATGCCCACGTGCTTGATGCGTTGGAAATGACCTTTGATGAAGAGTTTGATTCGGTCTTTACGAATGCGACCTTACACTGGATTCCCGATCATCCTTTGCTGGCGAGAAAGGTTTATAGGGCGGTCAAAGCCGGAGGTCAATTTGTAGGAGAGTTTGGGGGGCATGGAAATGTTGCCGCGATCAATACTGCGATCCGGGGAACTCTCGCGAAGTTTGGATTTGATTGGACGGGAAAGAAGCCGGTGACTTATCCTAGCGTGCAGAAGTTCAAGTTAGTGCTTGAGGAAGCGGGATTTGAGGTTCCGTATATGGAACTGATTCCTAGACCTACGCCACTACCAACGGGAATTCGTGGATGGGTTGAAACTTTTGGTAGTTCGTTCTTGGAAGATGCGGAGCCTGGGGTTCAACAAGAGATGCTGAACGAAATTGAGAATCTCTTGGCTCCCGCTTTAAGAGATGAATTTGGGAATTGGACGGCTGACTATGTCCGTCTGCGGTTCAAAGCTTTGAAGGTTCCGAGTATCTAGGACCTCACCAAACAAAACGCTCCAGGCTATTGCTAGTCTGGAGCGTTTGCTGAGCTGTTCGCTCAGATTACTAACTTCTTAGTATCGTCGTCCGCCGCCGCCGCCGGAGCTTCCGCCTCGACCGCCACTGCCACCACGACTGTCTCGGCCACCGCCACCACCGCCGCCGTAACCGCCGCCGCCGCCACTTCGGCCGCCGCCACCGCCGCCGCCGCCGTAGCTTCCGCCACCGCCGCCGCCGCCGCCGAAGCGAGGTCGATCTTCTTTAGGACGTGCTTCGTTGACCTTGAGGTTTCGACCATCAAGAACAGCTCCGTCCATCTTTGTGATTGCAGCTTCCATAAGCTCGTCTGGTACTTCAACGAAGCCAAAGCCTCGGTTAGGGATTACCTTTGCGTTTTGCGGCTGAAATTCGCCGAATGCCATGAGGAGACCTTCCTCATTTGTGTTGTAGGACAAGTTTCCTACATATAGATTCTTTAATGCCATTTGTTCTTCTCGTAGTTTCCCGCTGTACCTCGTCTGACCTGAAAACTACTTCATTCACAAATCGCGGACTGTTCGAAACTATGGTCGGGATTTCTCCCACCACAGTTATTATGAACCATTCCGCAGAATTCCGTGCAAAACAATTCATTTCTGGTGTTTTTAGGTTCAAACCAAGGATTCGGGATAGAATAGAAAGATGTTATCAATCCTTGCCTTTGGAGTTGCTCAGGCATATGGGACCGCTTTGGACGATCCAAAACTGAAAGGTGCAATGGTCTGTGCGATGGTTTCTAACCTGGATGGCAAGGTGATTTTTGAGCGAAATGCGGACATAAGGGTGATGCCGGCAAGCAACGAGAAGCTGTTTACTTGTGCTTTTGCGTTGGCACAGCGAGGTCCGGACTATCGAACAGAGACGAAGTTTTGGATTGATCGAAATTCGGTGAAGATTGATTCGGTTGGTGACCCGTCGCTATTGTCGTCCCAACTGCTTGAATTAAAGACGAAATATCATATTGGGGCTGGACACCGGGTCTTGATTAAGCAGAATTATAAATGCGACCGTCCGGACACTTGGCAAGTTGGGGATGTCCAGAATCGTTTTGCGCCTGCCATCCATTCTTTTTCAATTGACAAGGGCGGTTTTGAGTTGCGAGCTGGACCAGGCGGGCTTAGCTTCTTTCCCCATACGCCGGTCCTGAATCGGTTGAAATTTGTTCCGACTTCCAAGCCTCTTTCGCTTGAGTACGACGTTATCAGCGGAAATTTGGATGTTACGGGAAAATTGCCTTCAGCGGAGACGAAGGTTGATACGCTTTCGGATCCGAATCCGAGTTTGACGGCAATATCTTGTTTGACCGGAACAAAGAATCCGATTGTTGAAGAGTTGGAATCGCTTCCAGAGTCAGGTCCGAGTGAGACGATTTTGAGTGCTCCGATGTCGACGATGATTAAGGATTGCCTTCAGCCCAGCGACAATTGCTATGCGGAGCATTTGCTGTTTCTGGGTTCGAAGGCAAACAATTATCCGGCGGCTCGAAAGTCAATTACGGAATGGTTAAAGCAAACGGTTGGGTTGGATTCGACTTATTTTCGATGCGAAGATGGGTGCGGGTTGAGTCGAAAAAATCAGACAACGGTTAGGAACATTTCTAAGCTTTTGCAGTGGACAACGTTGCAGCCAACCTCCCAATTGTGGCAGGATTCACTGGCAAAGGCCGGTGTTGGCACGCTTGCCAAACGGCTCGACTCGGTTGATTTTGTTGGAAAAACTGGCACTCTTGACATGGTTAGTTCGCTCAGTGGTTTCGTAAAGTGTAAGGACGGGGAAACAAGGATTGTTTCTGTAGTGCTCAACCACTACGGCTGTACGGAGACCGAGGCGCGAAAAATATTGGATCGGTTTATTGAAAATGTTAGCAAATGAGACCCTATCGGCACGGAATCTGCGATTTAGAAAGTTTATGAGCCTTGCTTTCCCAACTAAGAGCATGATTGCGTTGCTTGCCATTGGCATCATTGACTTGATTTCGACTGCAGTCCTTCACTCGAAGGGATTGATCGTTGAGCTTAATCCCCTTATGCGAGGGTTCATTGAGCATTCGGAATGGCTGTTCGTTTTTGTTAAGGGCTTGACGATCGGTGTTGCATGGGGAACGATGGTTTGGTATGCGCAGCAAAACCGCAACTTTGTTAACAAGGCCTGCACTTGGGGATCGATCGCTTATGTTGGAGTTTGGACGACTTGGTTTTTCGGGGCTCGGTAGGGTCAGAGCTTTTTGACGGCTTGGGTACCTACCTCATCCGGTTCGCCTCGGGAACTTTGTTCCTCTTGCCCGACTAACCGACTTCTCCTATTTTCCAGTTGATCGCTTTCAATCGTTGGAGTTTGGACGACTTGATAGGCTACGGTTTGTCCATTTGAAGTTCGTATAAGCGATTACGAAACTCGCTTAAGTTGAAGTAGTTCTCAAACAAATAGCCACGTTTTCCAGCTACGATGAGGGCACTCAAGGTGCCAAGCTTGCGTTGGACTGCTTCATTTTCATCCATCATTGATTTGATTTTGAACTGGTCTTTGCTCGAAACACTCGACCACAATTGATCCAATTGGCTTTTGCTGGCGGCAATGTCGGGAGAACCTTTGATTAAGTCTGCGACCTTCCAACCTGGATTGGGGAGTAAGCACATGCCGACCGCCTTTTCGGTTGTTGGAGATTCTCGATTTGGTCTTGGCACGAGCCAAACCGTGTAACCATCGATACCGGGTGTTATATTTCGTAGCCGACCTAGTACTGCGAGATTAATATTGAGGCTGGGAACAAAGATGTAAAGGGTTGGCGCATCGGTAATCTTTCGAACCAAAAAGTTGTGGGTTTGTGTGATGCTTTTGATTTCGGTTTCAGTTGCTACCCGACCTTTTTTTCCGTTTACATAAAGTTCTAGCTTCGCCTCGTTCTTGACCAATCTGGTTTGCTTTGCGCTTGGCATGAAGAAGAAAACGAGGGCGCACCCAAATAGGATGGCCACGCAAGCGATTACTTCCCTACTTGGATTTAGTCGCTTCAATTCATACCATTTAGCTTGCCAGGGCTTCATCGAGTTGTTCATCCGTCATGTGCTCGATTACATCATATGCGGCTTTTCGATCGAGATTAAGTTTTTTTCGCGA
>JAYUOQ010000263.1:0-3885 GCA_043760685.1 Armatimonadota bacterium
CGACAGGTAATGCGAGGGAATTACAAAGGATACGAAGTACTCACTATGCCGCCTCCAAGCTCAGGCGGGGTAGTCCTTCTCATGATGCTAGGAATGATCGAAAGAGACGATATCAAGTCGATGGGATTCAATAGCTCCGGCACCGTCCACCTAATGACTGAAACCATGAAACGATGCTTTGCCGACCGAGCTGAATACATGGGTGATCCGGGTTTCGTGCAGGTTCCAATCGCACAGCTCCTCGATTCTCAATATCTCATAAAGCGACGTTACGAAATAAATCCAAACCGATCAACGCCAGCCGAGGAGATCAAACCCGGGCTAGGAAAAACCAGCGAAAAGGAGCACACGACCCACTTTAGTGTGGTCGATGCAGAAGGCAATGCAGTTTCAAATACCTATACGCTCAACGACAGCTATGGCAGTAAAGTAACGGTCAATGAGGCAGGATTTCTGCTTAACAACGAGATGGATGATTTCACCTCGAAACCAGGAAGTCCCAATCGTTACAACCTCATACAAGGCGAAGCAAACGCAATCAAGCCTGGCAAAAGGCCGTTGTCTTCCATGACGCCGACCATCTTGACCAAGGATGGAAAGCTCTTCCTAGTTCTTGGCTCACCTGGCGGTCCAACCATCATCAATACGGTCTTTGAGACGATTTTGAACGTGACTGTTCACGGAATGTCGGTTCAAAAAGCCGTCAGCGCACCGCGATTTCACCACCAATGGCTTCCCGATGAAATCCGAATGGAACCGTTTGCTATAAGCAACGATTCAGTCGCAATGCTAAAGGCGAAAGGTCACAAGTTTGGAATTCCCACTGGTCAAGGCTCCTGCCAGGCGATATTGGTGGGTAAAGACGGTAATCGCCAAGTCGGATGTGATCCACGCATTTCAAGTGCCGGACAGGCAGGATATTAAGGAATACTAGTACGCATGTCCCGAATTCAGCAACTTGCCAACTATCTGGCCGAATCTGGTTATGATGCATTTCTTGCCCAGACCCCAATATCCATGGGATACCTCTCCGGATTTTTTGAAGATGCACACGAACGATTCTTGACATTCGCAATCCACAAGTCGGGGCAATCAAGACTCATTTGTCCTGCGCTCAGCCAAATCCAGGCCAAACGCATTGGTATCGAAGACATTCGAGCATGGCGAGACGGAGAAAATCCTATTGAGCACTTCCTCGAAATGGCAGAAGATTGGAACCTACGCACGGGAGTCATCGCCGTTGACGACCACATGCCGGCAAAGATGCTGCTAGAAATGCAAACCGCACTGCCAGCGGCATTGTTCAAAATGGGTGGTCTAGTCATTGCTGAACTGATGGCAAAGAAAGATGAGGCTGAACTCGCCCTCATGAAGCGGGCCGGGCAAATAGCCGACGAAACTTACGAATACATTAAAGGACACCTGAAAGAAGGGATCACCGAGCTTGAAGTTCGCGAGCTCATGGAGTATGAGATGAAGAATTGGGGCGGATTACCGCAGTTCTGTAGCGTCTGTTTCGGACCTGGATCTGCAGAATCACATCACATCAACGACAAAACTCGATTGAAGCCAGACACCCTAGTACTCGTGGACTTCGGCTGCACCTACGAAGGGTATTGCAGCGACATCACTCGAACCTTTGTTTTTGGCAAAGCAACCGATGAACAAAGGAAGCTCTACGACATTGTCTACCGTTCCCACGAAGCCGCCAGAGCAGTTGGGAAGATAGGCGCAAGGCCAATGGACATGGATCTCGCCGCAAGAAAAGTTATTGAAGACGCCGGTTACGGACCCTACTTCACCCACCGAACTGGTCACGGGATTGGAATGCAAGTTCACGAAGAACCTAACATAACCTCCGATAACGCCAAACCACTCGAGTCCGGTAACTGCTTTAGCATTGAACCCGGAATCTATTTGGAAGGAAACTGTGGGGTCCGATTAGAGAACCTGTACTATGCGGTTGAAGACGGCATCGTCTCATTTAATCAGCCAATAAGTCCTACTTTAGTCGAGATATAAAAAAAAGACCTCACATTCCAATGTGAGGCCTTTGAAGCGATAGTTGAATTGAGTTACTTCTTCTTACGTCGAAGGAGAAGGGCTCCAACTCCAAGAGAGATGGCAAGCATAGACGCTGGCTCTGGAACAACGGGAGGATTATTCTTCTTGTTAACAAAGATAGCTGCTCCACCAAGACCAAGGATCGCGCCAATTGGGCTAGCGGAGAATACGTTTGGACTTGAGTTGATTCCGGTTGTCTTAAGGGTAACAGGGTTGTCAATCGCCATCTCAGGAATCGGAGGAGTCGAGTTAGCAATGATCGAATCTGCTTTCATAGACGCCTCAGGTATTACGCCGAGTATTTCTGAACTATGCTCCACGCTTGGCTCTGAAACTGAATACGCTTTGATTTTTCCACCCACAAATGGGTTGGCGCACTTAACTCGAAGAATTGGTGATCCATCCGCATCCACGAATGCAGGGGTGCCTTTTTTAAAGAAAGAGATATGAGCTTTTATGACGCCATTTTCAGGTGCACTGTAGATCGTGTAATAACCAGACTCTTGAAGACTGCCCAAGTGAAGCGTTCCAACGAACTCTAAAACTTCTTCTTTCGACATCGAAAAGTGGCGCATGAATCGATCTGCGACCTGCTTATCCGACTTGATCTGCGCAATCAACTCTGGAACAGAGTTGGCTGGTTTGTTGATGAATGCATTGAGTTCCGGTCGGGCCATCGCTGATCCCGCTACTCCGAATACTAATGCTCCTAAGATGATTCCTTTCATTTACTTTTACCTTCTTAACTATCGCTAGATGTTTGAAGATAATGTGTCTGCATAAATGATGCCTCTGGGCCACAACTACCGAAACAATATCAATTAACTAACAAATATACGGGGACTCTTAAAGCTTCACATTGCGACGAATAACTTCGATAGCTTCCGCTGCTGCTGCTTGCTCTGCTTCTTTCTTACTCCGACCGGAGCCCTCACCGATCACCTCATCATCAAATAGTACTTCAACTGTAAACTTTTTCTCGTGCGCAGCACCAAATTCGTTTAAAATCCGGTAATTCGGCGTTTTCTTCCAAATTGACTGCGCGATCTCCTGAAGTTTAGATTTGAAGTCGTCGGGATTTACATCGCCGCTACTGATTCGATGAAGATAAGGGTTTAATTGTTCCAAAATGAACCATCTCGCCACTTCTAAGCCAGATTCTAGGTAGATAGCCCCA
This sequence comes from Armatimonadota bacterium, assembly GCA_043760685.1. GTDB lineage: Bacteria > Armatimonadota > Fimbriimonadia > Fimbriimonadales > Fimbriimonadaceae > Fimbriimonas. Next base: position 3,242 of record JAYUOQ010000263.1, read on the forward strand.
AAGACTGCTTCAACAACGTCGGCCAGAATTGAAGGTCGTTGGCGACCACCAGTAGTTTCTTCACTGGGGCTAAGTTCCAAGTATGCTTCTAACCCGAGTTTAAGGGCAATTTCTGCCAGCGGCGCTTCTTGAACGACACTACTTTTTGCCTTCGACATCATTCCCTGATCCCAAAACGGATGGTGTTCAAATAAGTATTGAGCAACAACAAGACCTAAAACTGAGTCACCAAAGAATTCTAATCGCTCGTAGCTATTACAAATGTCCGCAGGTGCGGCGGAACGATGGCGCATCGCCAGCCCAAACATTGCTTCGCTTTTTAGAGGGATTGACTTTGGAATCATTACCGACTTGCAAGCGCGTCTTTGATCCGACGGACTCCTTCTTCAATATTCAAGCGGCTAGTAGCATAGCTAAGCCGAATGTGTCCTTCACCTTCAAAAACTGATCCTGGAACAACTGCAACATGTGCTTTCTCTAGCAAGAACTCCGCAAGTTGACCATCGGTCTCTCCGGGCAATAAGCATTGCGAAACATCTGGGAAGGCATAGAATGCTCCTTTTGGAAGCGAAATTTTGAACCCTGGGATATCGGAAAGTAACTTCACAATAAGATCTCTGCGAAATTCAAATTCAACCCTCATT
>JAYUOQ010000264.1:0-3878 GCA_043760685.1 Armatimonadota bacterium
AAGCCACCTTTGTTCACACCCTCCTCAATCGCTACCGGCGCCGGAGCCTTGAAGCGCACTCCGGCCGCCGCTAACCGGGCATAGTCGCCGTGAATATCGTCGGTCACAAACGCCAAATGAGGTGCACCCGGTCGATTCGTCGTAACGTCTGTCTTCTCTCCCCGAGGATGGACATACTCGACCAATTCAAGGTGATGGTTCGAAGGACCAACAAACGCATTCGGAATCCGCAGCATTGCCACCTTAAGGTCAGCATTGGCAAACCCGACCAGTTTCGAGGTGTATTCATTGCATTGAACTTGCTGATGATGCAGTTCCAAACCCAAGAGCCCACAATAAAATTCGAGCGAAGCCTCCATATCGGAGACCGTAAAGCTCGCGTGCCAAAGTCCGTTATACGCCATTTTGAATCCCCAGTTTACATTTCATCTTTGCTTCTTCCTCTTCCAAAACTGCCCTTGCCATCGCCCTCGCCCTTCTAATTCAGTGCATCCACTGGCCGCCATCGACCAAATACGTTTGTCCAGTTACGAACGACGAATCGTCGCTTGCAAGGAACAGGGCAAGCTGCGCAACCTCGTCGGCAGTGCCCATCCTGCGTAGAGGCAATCCTTCAACCACTGGTCGGAGCGTTTCTTCTGGAGGCACTCCGCGCAATTCGCTTCGCATTTTCGCGATACCTTGAGTCATTGGCGTGTCGATGACGCCCGGGGCGATTGCATTGACCCGAATACCGTGTGGTCCCAGTGACAACGCCGCCGAGCGCGACATGCTGATCACCGCCGCCTTTGAAGCGCCGTAGTCTAGTTGCTCCAACTTAGGCATCAGTCCGCTATTCGACGCCATGTTAATGATTGACCCTGTTCGTCCGCTCTTCACCAAAAACTTCGATATCTCTTGCATCAGCAAGAAACTCGCCGTCACATTGATTCTAAATGTCCTTTCAAATCCCGCTGCTTCAATTTCAAAAAACGGTCGCGTTAAGACGATCCCCGCGCAATTCACCAAGATATCAGGGGTGCTCGGCAATGACGCAACAAATCCGGGAATGTCCTCTAAATTGGCTAGGTCTAGCGTATAATCGGTCGAGCCTGGGGTTCGATCTACGCCCCAAACCGTCGCCCCTTCTTCGCGAAACCGAGATGCAATTGCCGCGCCAATGCCCTGCGCGGCGCCGGTCACCAAAGCCGTCTTTCCAGCGAGCCGATCAGCCATGGACAACCTTCTTGATCGCGGCTTGGATACGCGAAGGCGTTGGTAAAACAATGTCCTCCAACGACTTCGCAAAAGGAATCGGGACATCCGCCGCCGCGCAAACTGTCACCGGGGCGTCAAGCTCATCAAACAACCTTTCTTGAATTTGCGAAGCGAGGTCAACTCCAACTCCGCAGCGAGCATGGGATTCATGCACAATCAACACTCGATGCGTCTTTTTGACCGAAGCGGCAATCGTATCCCAATCCAACGGATTCAACGTTCGCAGGTCAATGACCTCCGCACTCACACCGGAGCCTTTCAGAGCCTGCTGAACCAAAGTTACGCAGTACGAATAGGTAAAAATCGAAATATCCGTTCCGGCCGACACAATGTTTGCCTTACCAAGCGGTACCACATGCTCACCGTCAGGCACTTCGCCTTTAACGCCAAGTAACTGCTTATGCTCGATAAACAGGACCGGATTATCGTCCCGAATCGCTGCCGCCACCAGCCCCTTAGCGTCTGCCGGGTTCGAAGGACAAACAACCTTGATACCTGGCACTTGCAAGAACAAAGCCTCCAACATTTGACTATGTTGCGCCGCGGCTCCCTTATAGCCACCACCTTGCGTAATGACCGTCAAAGGCACCTTGACTCGACCACCACTCATGTAATGGGTTTTCGCAATCTGGTTATGAAATTGGTCCATCGCCACCAACGTGAAGTCGATGAACATTACTTCGGCGACTGGACGTTTGCCCGCCAACGCCGCCCCCAGTGCCATGCCAACAAACCCGGACTCAGAGATTGGAGTATCCAGAATTCGCTTTGGACCATATGTATCCATCAGCCCTTCCGTGACTCTGAACATTCCCCCGTAATGAGCAATGTCTTCGCCCATCATGAAAACATCTTCGTCTCGGTCCAACTCCTGTCGCAAACCGGCATTGATTGCCTGAACAAACGTCATTTCACTCATGCGAACACCTCCGTAAGCGCAGCAGAGACATCGGGATCAGGTTCCTTCAGGGCGGCCTGCATTGCTTCCGATACCCGAGTTTCTTCTTCTAACAGGATTGCTTCGGCAGCATTGCCTAAAACCTTTTCGAGCTTACTAATAGGTGATTTATCTCGCCAAGCAGAGACTTCACCCGCGGTTCGGTATGCAGTACCCGCGTCTGCCTGATAGTGCCCGGTTGTGCGGTACGTCATCGCCTCAATAAACGTTGGACCACCACCGCTTCGAGCCAATTTGACTGCCTTTGAAACCGTCTCATAAACCAAGAATGGATCGTTGCCATCGCACTTGTCGGTTTTGATTCCAAACGATGCGACGCGGGCGCAAAGATCGGTATTGCCGTGGCTTCGTTCCAGCGGAGTCATTTCTGCATACAAATTGTTTTCGCAAAGGAAGATCACAGGCAACTTGTAGAGTGCTGCCATATTGAAACATTCGTTGACATGACCCTGATTGATTGTTCCATCGCCAAAGACGGTCATCGCAACCCGGTCGGCTCCATCGAGCCATGAAGCTAACGCCGCACCAACCGCAGTGCCAACTCCGCCACCAACAATTCCGTTGGTACCGAGCAATCCAAAATCTTGGTCAAACAAGTGCATCTTTCCGCCCTTTCCGTGGCACAAACCTGTCGCTTTCCCTAAAATCTCTCGAAGCACCAAATCAAGGTCTAGTCCTTTCGCGAGGACAAATCCATGACCTCGGTAGGTGCACGTTAAGTAATCATCTTGTCGCAATGCGGCACACGCCCCGGCGGGAACCGCTTCTTGACCCTGGCACAGGTGAAGCGACCCTCTCAATTGACCGGATTGAGAAAGTTTGGTCAGCTCATTTTCGACTGCCCGCAGGCGCACCATTTGACGGTAAAAATCTTCTGCTTGTGGCATCGAAATGATGTTACCCCTGGGAGTCGAGGAACAAAGTTCCTAAGCTTCTAGCCTGGAGGAAGATTTACCGCAACTCAACAATCGCTTGCGACAGATCCCCAATCAAATCTTCCGCATCTTCCAACCCACAATACAGCCGCACAAACCAGGAAGCAGATTCATAGTCACACGGTTGCAACTCATAAGCAACTATCAAACTCTCAAACGCTCCCCAGCCAATCCCTCGACCAAACAGCCGTAACCGATCACAAAACGCAATGATCTTCGACCGATCCCGCGTCACGGGTTCAAACGAGAAAATCCCCGACGAACCAGACATTGTTCGCAAGAAAACATCCCTCTGGGCAAAAGACTCCAACCCAACATGATGCACCACCCGAACTTCCGGTTGCTTTTCTAGCCAAGCTGCGACATTGTTCGCAGTCGCTTCATGCTGCTTTAATCGTAAATTCAATGTCCGAGAACCTTGCGTAAACAACCATGCCTGAAACGGCGGCAATAATCCCCCCATCATCGGAATTTCGTTCTTGGTTAGCGAATCAATATCGGCAAACGAACCGATTACGGCTCCACCCATCGCGTTGGCGTGCCCACCGTAATACTTCGACAGCGACTGAATGACCATGTTAGCTCCGACAGCCAAGGGTTTCATATGGATCGGTGTGTTGTAAGTACTATCGACAATCGTCTTGATTCCCTTCTCACGGGCAAACGCGCAAATCGCCGGAACGTCCTGCAACCGGAATGTATTCGATGTCGGCGATTCAAGATAAATC
>JAYUOQ010000265.1:0-1565 GCA_043760685.1 Armatimonadota bacterium
GCCCCTAGCATTCGCATCAGCGTACAGTGTGATGAAATTGACAAGACTTGCGCAGTTAGACTCTATCGCTCGTACTGGCCGTGGCCAGTCGATCGTCATAGGCGGCAAATATACTCGCAACCTCTTCCAAAATACAAAACATTCAAAATCATCATTCCCAATTTAGAATTGGATTCTGATAAATAGTAGGTTCGCTCCCGATGCGACGAGTCACGGTGTGAACGGATAGCTCTTGGCTTGCCGTTGTAATATAGATAAGCAATGAAATCCTGCATATCCTCGCAGCTACGCAGTTCGAAAATTCCGACCAGGTTCTCGAGACGGAAATGTCGAGAATGCAGGGCACAACGAGCCTTGGAAACTTAGGATGTTTAACCCCGCCCATAACGTGGCTTGCCATTTTGCTTGCTCCTACAACCGACTTGATGAATTTCCGCGGCATTTTAGCGATTGCATAGCAGGCGTGCAACAAAACTGGAAGGTGATTTGGAAGGGAGACATTATTGATGCTAGTAAATTTGAATTGTTAGAAGAACTGTTCGATGACAGTTCATTTGTGACTGCGTTAGGATTCAAGTCTTTCGAGCAACTTCAGAATATCAACCAAGAGGTCAAAAAATTCTTTGGTGGTGAGTCGTCAGAAATCTGTGCGGCGGCAATTTGGGATCCGCAAGGTTGGGCGTCGACCTGTATTTTTGAGTGCCGACGTAGAACATTCTTGGAAAGACTCAGTTTTCCAACACGAACTTTCGAAATATTGCAGGAAGAGCTTCAACATCACCTTCAGACTAAAATACGTTGATTCATTTGGCAAGCCACTCCGTGGGCGGGGTTATCTTGCTGTGGCACTGGGCTCCGACCCCTGGCTCGAACGGAGTGAGCCTGCGAGAAGCAAGTGTTAAAGGTTCTCTGTATGAACGCTTACGTCCAATGAGGTAAAAACCTTAAAGTGCCCATGGCGAGCCATTGAGTGGGAAGGGTAAAAACGCCTAATCAGGGGTGGCCGGTTTAAGCGACCAACTGCGACGAAGGAGCTGCGAGCTTGACCTGTCCGCTGAAGCCGCAGGCGAAAGAGGATGCCGGGACAGCTAGTGAGCAACCAAAGCCCAATGGTTAAGTTTAAACGCCCTCATGAAGCCAGCAGGAAAGTTCAAACGCAAGCTTCGAAACACTCCTAACCATACTTATCACTACCCCACTTCGACCGTCTCGTCAACCTCGTCGGATTCTTCGATCTGCGAGGATAAGCAGGAATCAATCTGTAGAACTTCGACAAAGTCCACCTCTTCTCAAGCTGAGCAATCACCCGCGTCAAACCACCCGTCTCGCAAACATTGCCTTTTATCCCCAATGCGGGGTCCTAAACCCTGCCAAACCTTCAGCTTTTTCCAAGAAGTCGTCAAACAACTGAACAAATGTAGATATAAAGCGTATATTGGAGTATAATGGCACAAAAGTGTTCTCCCGATCATCATTTTGATCCTTGAGAAAAGTGCTACAAAAAATATAATTTTCCGAATTTAGGCTCATTTCTTTACCAAACTCACTTTCGCTTCACCTTGCTC
>JAYUOQ010000266.1:0-3875 GCA_043760685.1 Armatimonadota bacterium
GGAGACTTTTTTGCAACGAGAAGAGATTGTTGGATTGTGGAAGGGCATTATGCGACCCAAAAACATATCTGTTTCGATTAGTGGTCGATTTCGGGCAAACGATCCTTCGGAAAAATGGCGAGGAATGCAGTCTGGTTGGGATACCGTGGTTCCTAGTCAGTTGCCATTGACTTACCCGCCTAAGCTCAAGGAAGTTCCAAATTCACCTCCAATCCTTGTTTTTGACAGCAGACCAATTTCAATTTCAAAAGATACTTTGGGTACCTATCTGCTTGCCGCAAATTCTCTCGGAATCGGGAAGGAGTCAATCCAATGGCTAGTTGCCCGAGAAGAGCTTAATCTGAGTTATCGGCAAGAAGCATTCCTCATCCCGACCACGAGTGGGTGGAGATTCCGTATGGCTTTCGCTACGGATAATGGCAGCATCAAACCGGAGACGATCGCTGAATTGCGAACAAAGCTTCGGACTAGGAGCGAGACAATGACTCAAATTGACTTAGATCACGCGATTGGCTTGGGCAAAGGTTATCTCACCAATAAGATGCCCAATTTGCCGATGGTATTAGGAGTCGGAGAGGTCTTATCCGGAGACGCAAATGATGAGCTCTATCTTAGGCACTATTTCAAAACGATGTTTGGTTTTGATTGGGATGCACAGTCCCTGTTTGTGCAAATGAAGAATACAACCGTTGCAGACCTTCGCAAATTGGTAACGAAGATTATTGACGAGTCAGACGTGCGAATCTACTAACTGTATCTCGGATCTTTCTGGCACAGTTGGAGGAAATCGCAGTCTTCACAAAGGTACTTTACGGACGGAGAGTGGTCTTCGATGTTCGTGGCCAATATTTGTTCGCCTAGAACTCGAATATCAGCCTCAAATGCTAGAAGCTCTTCGTTCGACATTGTTGCCGATGCCTTTTTCTTTACTTTGAGAGCGTGAATAGTTGCCTTAACCGGAACACCGGGAAAGTTCTTTCTAATGAGCAATTGGTAGCAAGCCATGGCCAAATCGCTCTTCACATCATCTTCAGTCACATTCGAACGCCCTGATTTGTAGTCCACAATCTCGAGAGTTCCGTCGGGATATTGATCAAGCCGGTCTACTCGACCGATGAGGACGAAGGGACCAAGATCGCACCTTAAGAACTTTTCGACTGCGACAGTCCGGACACCGGGATCTCGTTTGAGTTCTTCTTCGATGGTGTTCATAACAATTTCGCGACCTTCGCCAAATGCCTCCTGCATCTCTTCAGGACTAGCGTAGCCTGCTTCAAGCCAAGATTCCTCGTAGACTTTAAGGGCGTCTCCGACCGTAGTTACTCCAGTGTCACCTGAATCGTGAAACCGCTCAAGGACTTTGTGCAGGGTTGAACCAAATGAATAATAGCTCTTGGCCCTGAGATACCACTTGCCCCTCGCATCAACATAGGTCCAAAGATATTTCATTGGGCAAGCGAGATAGGTTGTCATCCGGCTTGGGCTTAAAGTTGGCTTCTTTGGGGGCACAGGACTATTTTACTGCCGGAACATAGCTGTCTAGTCTCCAATTTATGGTTTGGCAATGTCGTCATCTTTCACTCCAAAGTGAAACTTTCTTTCGAACTCTGCCAACAAGGCACGATTCCAAAGCGTAAAATAAGACGTGAGCACCGCAATCGATACGATTCGAATTGGCCATTCTCCTGATTCTGACGACGCCTTTATGTTTTGGGGCCTGGCTTCTGGAGCAGTGCAGAGTCAATACAAGTTCGAACATATTCTCCGTGACATCCAAACTTTGAACGAATGGGCGATGGAAGGGAAGCTTGAGTCCACTGCAATTTCTGTTCATGCTTTCGCCTATGTAGCGGATAAATACGCTCTTCTGCGCCATGGCGGTTCATTTGGTGAAAGCTACGGACCGATGGTGGTTTCGTCTGAACCAATTTCGGTGTCCGATCTGCCTAATCATGTTATTGCGATCCCGGGCAAACTAACCTCCGCCTTCCTTCAGCTCAATCTCTTTTTTGAAGACCAAATTGGCAACGGTGCTGTACTTCAATACGAAGTTGTTCCTTTTGACGAAATCATTCCTGCGATTCAGCAAGGGAAGTACAAGGCCGGACTAATTATTCACGAGGGCCAACTTACATATGCTCGAGACGGAATGTTCCTTGTTGCCGATATGGGAGTCTGGTGGAAGAAAAAGACTGGTTTACCGTTGCCTTTAGGCGTAAACGTGGTACGAAAGGATCTTGGCCCAGAAGCGGTTGTTGAAGTTAGCCGATGTATGCGAGCGTCAATTGACGCTGGCCTTGGGGACCGAAACTTCGCTTTGGATTACGCATTGCAGTTTGCGCGAGGGATGGATTTTGAGACAAGCGACAAGTTTGTGGGAATGTATGTGAACGAACGAACCCGTGACATGGGCGATGAAGGCGTGGAAGCCATTAAACTTCTTTTAGCAGAAGGGGCAAGAATCGGAATGGTTCCGCCAGTTGAAGTCGAAGTAGTGGATTGATCTCAGCGAGCTTTGAGTGTCCAGTCTTTAAGCTTTGAAATGTGGTCGGTGTTGATGAGATCAACACCGGCTTTCCAATGGAGTGACCATATTGATTCGCTATCGGGTGCGCCCCAGAATCGCCCGAGGCGATTCTCACTGTGGATGGCTTTGACCATTGAGTTCAGTTTTTCTCGATGAGCAACCGGGAATTCGACTTCGCCCCTGTAGGGGAAGAGTTCGGTCCAGTCGCCGCTGATCCAAGGCATTTGTTCAAACGAGTAGCCTTTGCCAAGATCATCGAAGCGACCATCTATTCCCGCCCATTTGCCTTTGTCTGCAGCAATAGTCGCAATGGCGCGGTCTCCGCTAATCACAAATCGCACCTTGCTGTTGCGGCCGGAAGGTTTCAATTCAGGGTAGCGATTCAGGATCGTCTTGAAATTCATGTATGCTTCTTCGCCTTTGGTCTTCACATCAACCAGAACCCAAAACGTAGTCTTCGAACCCGGATAGATTGCTCCATTATTTGCCTTCACCCGACTTGACAACTTGTCGAGATACATTGATTGAATGGTCTTCTCAGGCTTTATGTCCTTTGCATTGTGCGCCACAAGCAGTTCACCGTTGACGGGAAATACATCTACTTCGATGCTATTGAAGCCGTTTTCCAATGCCTCATCCAATGGACGTGCCTGCATGTAATCGTTATGCGAATGCGCTCGAGTTAGAACAGGGGTTTGACATAACATGAATAGAGAAGCAAGCTGGAGCATGTGTCCATTTTAGCCTCCACGTTGATCAGACCAACCAAGTTTTTGGTCGCGCCAACCCGAATTCAAGAAAGTGTTAGAATACGACATGTCCTATAACAAAGGTCTCATCGTTTCGTCACTGGTTGGAATTCTCGTTCTCGGCTTTCTTTCATCGCGTTCAATTGCTCAGCGTCCACCCGTTGGTGGCGGTACCGCCGGCCCGACGTCATCTGATCAGGGCGGCGGTCGACCGGCACCCCTTATCAATAATGATTGGCACCTTGTACAATTTGGCCAAAGTATCGTTCGCTACAACAGCATGAACGGCACAACTCAAATGATGTCGATGGATAACCAAGGAAAAATGACTTGGCGGAACTTCGAAGAATTTTCTGGTGCGCTCAATCGAGGCAATGCTGGTCGTTATCACGTAATTTCGGGGCAAAGTCCAATTGGAGGACTAGTGCGAATAGATACCCAAAGTGGAGAAACATGGGGCACCAATAAGCCGGCGAACTTAATTACGGCTGGAGACCTTACTGGTGGTGGATTAAAAGCATCCGATCTTGTTCCCGGAAAATTTGGGTTCTATAAGGTGACTTTCAACTAGAGTCTACTCACCAGACAACTTTGGAAAC
>JAYUOQ010000267.1:0-1563 GCA_043760685.1 Armatimonadota bacterium
ACCGCCCATTCCCTCAACTTACGGATTTTACGCTCCATACGCTTCTTTCTCGACTCCGCTCGTAGACAACCCTGATACGGTCGTAATCCTTGCCGAAACTTCCAACGGAGGAGCAAATATGACTTATGATCCTAAACCATTTGCGAGCAAATATGACGGATTTGTCATCGGCTGGGATACAACGAATGACTGCTCTGAGAGCAATGAAGACATTCACGCAGTAACTCGCTTGGCATTTCCAGGGACTCAAGATGGAAAACCAGACAAGGGTAACGGTCGACACGATCGGTTCATCAATGCGATCAGTGCAAGTCGACTCAAACTGGCGTTAACTCCCAACAACATGGCAACCGAATTCAATCCGGCAAAATATATGCTTACCGAGCACTGGCAAGAACCGCTTAGGATCAAGCGCAAGAAAGACTAATAGTTACTACCGATCGTTAACCAACACCATAATAGTTGCCGACTTTAGCAGTCCAGCCGGTGTTCGAATAGTTATCGTGTAACTATCTGATCGTGACGGCAAGACGCTCATTGATCCGTTTGGCGTGTCGGCCCCAAAGCTTGATGACCAAAATGTGCTCCCCGGTTCTGACCACCAATACACCGTCGTATGTTCTCCGAGAGAAATCACTGAAGGACTTACATCAATCGAAACAGGGCCAATATCGGTTCCGCCGCATCCAAAAATTGGAACGCCCAATATGGCGAGGACGAGAAACCTGTTCATCTCCTTTAGAATAAACATTAGAAACAATGATTACTAGTTGACGATTGTCTCCAGTCTTCTAACTCGGTAAACTTATTTACAATGGCTACAGCGATTACGATGACTCCTAAGGGGCTAAACGTCCCCAACGACCCTATCATCCCATTTATTGAAGGGGATGGCACCGGGCGTGACATTTGGCGAGCAAGCGTCCGAGTTTTTGACGCTGCGGTCGAAAAGGCTTATGGAGGCTCCAAGAAAGTTGCCTGGAAAGAAGTACTTGCGGGGCAGAAGGCATTTGATGCCACTGGAAATTGGCTTCCCGACGAAACTCTCGCCGATTTTAATCAGTACTTAATCGGCATCAAAGGTCCTTTGACGACACCAGTCGGTGGTGGAATTACTTCTCTCAATGTTGCCCTGAGACAAATTCTTGACCTTTATGTTTGTCTTCGCCCCGTACGATGGTTTACGGGAGTTCCTAGTCCAGTTAAGCGACCACAAGATGTTGACATGGTCATTTTCCGAGAAAACACCGAAGATATTTATGCGGGAATCGAGTTCCCGGCTGGTTCTGCCGACGCATCAAAAGTTCTCGATTTCATCAAGGAACATTTTCCGAAGAGCTTCGGAAAAATCCGATTTGGAACGACCGAAAAGACAGCCGAGTGGAGCAAAGCGGTGCATGACGGTCCGGACACTGATCTTCTTGTCGGAATTGGCATCAAACCGGTCAGCAAGCAAGGTTCTCAGCGGTTAATCTACAGCGCAATTGAATTTGCGATTCGTGAGAATAAGAAGAGTGTTACCCTTGTCCACAAGGGCAACATCATGAAGTTCACCGAGGGTGC
>JAYUOQ010000268.1:0-1563 GCA_043760685.1 Armatimonadota bacterium
GGTTACGAGCGTGAAAGATGGCAAAAACAACATCCTCAATCTCAACACCTATAACGGAGATGGAAGTATCGCGTCAACTGCAAGCCAGGGCGTCACGACGACCATCAATTACGATGCCAAATTCCTGCCCAATAATGTGGTTACGCCCGATGGCTCCGCGACGATAACTTACGGAACCACCGATCATCGAATTGGCAAACCGCTAACCGTCACCACTCGGCTCGGTACCTCAACCTTTGACTACGATAACTGGGGTCGTCTAAAAGGGACGACCAGGTTTGATACCGCGACTGCGTCCATCGTTATGAACGCCATGGGCTACGTGGAGTCGGTCAAGGATGTTCTTAACCGCACAACAAATCTCATGCGTGATGGCATTGGCCGAGTGAAGCAGGTCACAAACGCTCGACTTGACGTTGAAAAGTACTTTTTTAACGACGATGGGGACATGATAAGCGTTGAGAATGGCAACGGGAGGACTCGATACTACTCTTACACCGACCGCAGCGAGCTGCGGCATATCCTGTTCGCCGATGGCAATACCGAGCAATACAAGTTTGATGGTAATGGCAACCAAACCGAGCGCAAAAATGGGATGCAACACACGATTGGCTACACGTATGATTCGGTTGATAACCTAACCTTGGTTGACTATCCAACCGGAACCGACACCACGATTGGCTATGACAACGATGGTCGCCAAACGGTAATGTACGACGCCACCGGTGGCACCGGTTGGGATTATGACTGGGCAGACAACGTTACCAAGCTCACGACTCCTCAAGGGATCATGGAGTACACCTATGACCAATGGAACCGTCAGACGAAACTCAAGGAAGGAACCATTGAGACTAACTACGGATTCTCCAACGAAAAGCTCACGACAATCACCAAGAGTACGGACGGAGTAGCCACTGCCCTAAGCTATGATCAATATGGTCGGTTAGGCGAAAAGAATGATGGCGCCACCCGGACGATGTACGGTTACGACACAAACGACCGAGTGAACAGCATTGTCCACTCGAAAACTTCGAACAACCAGGTCTTGCACCAAGAAACGTATAACTACGATCCAGCTAACAACTTGGGTTCGAAAATAGTGAACTCGGTACTCACATCGTATACATACGATGAGATTGACCAGTTGAAGACGGAAAACAGCAGTACGCTCTCGAACACCTACAACTACGATAATAACGGTAACCGCATAAACCGAATCTCGAATGCTGGAACCGACATTTACACCTATGATTTCGCCGACAAGCTCACAGGGATTTCTCGCAGTTATGGTGCGGGTTCGACTTACACTTACGACGGTTGCGGAAGAACCGCAACGATCTCCGGTTCTGGAGGAACCAGAATCTTCACCTGGGACTATGAAGACCGCCTAACGAATCTCAGTGGTGGTGGCGTTCCAAGTACCAACTACGGCTACAACGGCGTAGGATCTCGAACCTCAAAATCCAATACGCTTGGCTCTCGAACCTATAAACGAAACGGAGTTGGAGTCACTGCCCCTGTGCTAAGCGACGGAGTCTCTAGCATGGTCCCCGGCATCTCTGA
>JAYUOQ010000269.1:0-10277 GCA_043760685.1 Armatimonadota bacterium
CCTTTGGACCCTGTTAGAGTCCAAAGGGAAACCGGTGCTCAAACCGTTTATGACTGGATCAACCTCTTCAACGGATTCCAAGCCGAACTACCGGAACCATTTGCGGTAATCGATGTTCTTGAGGGAGCCGGAGCAGAAGTTGCTTGCGAAGCCCTTCGAGCATTGAGAAGAAATCCCAGATATGTTCGATCCGCTTCCATCAACATGGGCTCCAATCGGCTTTGGAACATCAATCCAGTTCTCTATGAAATCGCCGAACGAACAAATCCGGGCTTAGCACTGGATCTTGGCTGTGGCGCTGGGAGAGATTCCGTATGGTTGGCCGCTAACGGATGGGAAGTTACGGCAGTTGACCGTCTTCAGACAAATCTCGATTGGCTCAAAAAGCTAAGAGCGGCATACGCACCAAACGATGCAATCCATTGGGTACTCGCCAACCTCAATGAGACTGCGCCAGAAAATCAATACGACCTAGTCCTCCTCCACTACTGTTGGGACCAAAACTACTTTGAGTTGGCTAAAAAGGGCGTGGCTCAGGGAGGCTACTTGAGCATTCTCGCGCACACGTTTACCCATAGAAACTGCTTTGGCAACCCCAGAGAAGCCAAGATTTTGGATTCCAAAGAACTCAACTTTGAGGGATTTGAATTGGTTATCGACCGGAAGTTTTGGTCCATAGACCGCCACTCCGTTTCAGTCGTTCTGCGACGACTGTAGCCGAATCGTATTCAATCTTGATCCTTTCCATTTTCTTGGTCGGATCAAACTCGAAAATTGCATCTGGACGCGTTAGCCGAGTAAACACAATGCCGGACATCGACGCCAAAGTACTGGTTTGATCTCCTAGCCCATTGGTGCCTTTTTGGCTCGACCAGTACCGCATCATTGGTTCACCTTCTGGAGTCGAATCCCACCCCAAGAACACCACCGAATGTCCCGGACCTTTCACCCAATTAATGTTGCAAAAGTCGCCCGGCTCGGCTTCGAGAGCACCCACTCGGACCCCCATACTTGTGTACATTGCTAAGGCGTAGAGTGAGCCTGGTCCGTCGGCATTCCACCAACCCCAAAGCTTAACCATGTCCTCCCTGCGACCACCATTTAACTCCTGCATCCGAATCGCTTCTTGACGATCGACGGTCAATTCTGAGCTTCGTGAGTTGAGCAATGAATCGAGCGCACCGACCAGTGCAGAATACGAAGCACCCGAGCAATAGCTGGTACCTCTTGGTGGATTAAGTAACGGTTGACCAAATATCGAAATCGGAACACCAATTGGAGATTCGGCTGGCACCGCTTTCACTCCAACAAAGTAGCCTCCTCCATCTGGGGCAGTCGCCTGAATTTTGTCAACCGCAGCAAGGACAGCGCGATTGACTTCATTCGTGTGCTCGGCAAAGACACGCTCATGTTGCAGGTGATAGGTCGGAAGCTTAACTCCGACAACAACAAGAAGGGACAAAGCGATCAGATTCATTCAACGTGCCTCCCGCAAAATATGATCCTGATACCGCGAGAAGTTTCGTAAAGCGCCGTATTGCAATCGAACTGAACTAACCCTCCGGATTGATGACGAACGAAGACCATACGATTCCTGCTGAATTCAGAATCATCGGGATCTTCCAGTATCCCTTTGAGCCATGCTTCTAGCCGTTCATGTCTTCCTTTGGGGGAAAACGCTCGGAAATTTTGTCCATGAAAATCATCAGGACTGTATCCCGTAATCCGGCAGAAGGCCTCGTTGACATAAAGGTAGTTTGCCTGATCATCCGACAGAACAACTGCATCGGGAAGATGATTAAGGGCAAGCATCAATTCGAAATCCTCCGTCTTTGAAGTTTCCAATTGCCGGCGCAGCATGGCCGCTTCATTCAAAAGCAAGAAAATTTCCTCGGTTGACTTGAATTCTAAGTATTTTGCGACCAATTCCGTTCGATTGAGGGGACCAAGTTTGATCCGTATTCTGCCCCAGTAGGTCGCAATGGTGGCGAGGCTGATTCCGAGTTCGTTGGCAATTGCCTGATCGGTTAACCCCTTGGTTGCATGAACAAGAAGCTGAAGTTCCCGCTCACTCAGTTCATTTTCAATATCTAGCGCGATTCGGCGCGACACGCTTCACTATACACCATGTCGTCGAAACTAATGACGAAGAAACAATGACACCGCTTTAATGGCAGGATTCAAATGACAACATAATTGCGACCTCAGCGACGCAACTACTGACAGATAATGAGAGTCATACCTATCGTTGGGGTTCATTGTTGAATGCCCAAATCGCAAGTCCCTATAGTTGTAACAAATTGACTTGCGACCTGTCAAATGCCAGGATTGTTACTCAACTATCAAATCATGAATGTTCAAATCAACTTGCCTGAAAACCTCAATTCACACGGGGTGGTGTCATTCCTATCAACGCTAAGGTTCACCGAAAAGTTGGTTGTTGAAAGCAGTCAAGAAACTAGTCCAAGCCCAACAGCGAAAACTGATGAAGGAACCTTTTGCATTAACGTTGTTGACGGGCAGGACGACCTCAAAGTAAGCACACTTGAATCTCTTCTAGGTTCCACCACATGTAGCCTGCTGTTTTTCAATCAAGCCGTTGAACAAATCAAAGTGCCAAAAATAATCTTCACCACTGACCTTTCAGCTCAGGCAAAAACGAATCTCACGCAGTTTAAGCAGCTCGAGCCATCTGGATTTGGCGGAGCCTCAGTTATTTCTGAACCAGAATCAACCAATATAGGAACTTCTTTAGACGAAACTAGTCGTACTTTCCTGGAGCGAATAAGGAGCGCGGCTCATTCTAGTCAAGCGAACCTAATCATTGCCAACTTTGACCTTGGTAATCTGGGTCGTAAATCGATGCGGATGTCAAATCTTGTTAAACTGGTTCTCCAAAACAAGTGCCACGTCCTCATCCTCAAATCTTAATGACTGCTCCAATAAACCCCACATGCATTGCCCCGGTTTGTCGCAAGACGCCGGGGATTTTTTTCTGCCGTCCCTTTTTGGTGAAGCAGAAAGACTGAGCGGGTACCCTAAACGATGATCTGTTTGGTCGGAGCCATTACGTGATAGATATCCAGGAATTATTGTCAATCTTGCCTCACCGATATCCCATCCTCCTTGTCGATCGCATTCTCGAAATTAGCGAAGATCACAAGAAGTGCAAGGGGTTGAAGAACGTCACTATCAATGAACCGTTTTTTCAAGGTCATTACCCAGGCATTCCCATCATGCCCGGCGTACTCATCATGGAATCGATGGCTCAGGTTGGAGCGGCTCTTTTGATGACTACACCAAAGCTTGCAGGAAAGATTCCCTTGATCGGAGCCATTGAGCATGCCAAATTCCGTAGAATTGTTAGACCCGGGGACCAATTGATCCACGAAGTTGAAATTTTGTGGGTGAAAGGCAACGTCGGGAAGATGAAAGGGTTTGCTACTGTTGATGGAGAAATCGCGGCAGAAATGATCATGCTTTTTAAAATGAGTGAAAGGGAAGGCTAGTTGGCGTCGATTCATCGCCTCGCTTATGTAGACCCAAAGGCAGAACTTGCCGACGATGTTGTCGTCGGTCCATTTTCTTACATCGAAGCCGGTGCCGTGATTGGCGCAGGCACCATCATCGACTCTCATGCGACGGTGAAACATTCAACCACGGTCGGGAAAGACAATTACATCGGCCAGGGTAGTGTTATCGGCGGCAATCCGCAAGATCGCAAGTATGACAATGAGCCCACTTTCTTAACCATCGGCGACCGAAATGTTTTTCGCGAATACGTTACGATCCATCGTGCCACCGGTGAAGGTAAATCAACGATCATTGGCAATGACTGCTTCATCATGGCCTACTGCCATATTGGGCATAATTGCAATGTCCACGACAAGGTAACCATCGCGAACTCTGTTGGCGTTGCCGGCCACGTAACGATTGAGGAACTCGCAAACATCGGCGGCATGTCGGGAATTCACCAATTCTGTCGAATTGGAAAGGTCGCCATGGTTGGAGGATTTACCAAGATCACCCGGGATGTGCCGCCATTCTGCCTCGTTGATGGGGTTGATGAAGAAGTTCGCGACATTAATGCTGTAGGACTTCGACGACTAGGCATCACCCAAGACGAACGATTGGCACTGCATAAAGCTTGTAAGTTGCTCTTTAAGTCCAAGATTGGATTGACAAACGCTTTAGAAATCGTCCGTGAAGAAGTCATGCAGACTAAGGAAGTGAAGTACTTAGTCACCTTCGAAGAGCGGCGGTTCAATGGTCGCAATGGTCGCGGCGACCAGCGCTGATGCAAGTTCTCTTCTCTGCGGGAGAAGCTTCTGGTGACCTTTATGCTGCTTCTCTGGCCACTGAACTTTTTCGCCTTGACCCAACCGTTCTTATCGGTGGAATCGGTGGAACTCGGTTCTCTCAAGTTGCCAACCAACCTCTCATCGCAGACTCAAGCAAATGGGGTGCTATGTCCATTATTCAGTCAGTGCGAAGCGGCATTGGTGCTATTCCCCACTATCGAGCCATCAAGCGAGTTCTCCGCACAACTGAACCAGGTGTTTTTGTACCGATTGATTTTGGCTTTATGAACTTAAAGCTGTGCCGTGCCGCAAAGGAAGCTGGTTGGAAAGTTGTCTACTTCGTTCCGCCTGGCTCTTGGCGAAGAGACCGACAAGGTGCTGACGTGCCCCGTTTGTCAGATGCAGTGGTCACGCCGTTCCCTTGGAGCTTTGAAATCCTCAAGCAGATGGGGGCTAATGTCCACTTCTTCGGACATCCGCTCAAGCAGATTCACAAGTCGCTCATCGAAACGCCATTTGAACGAAAGGGACTTGCGATATTGCCGGGCTCGCGGCAAAGCGAACTGGAACAGCTCGTTCCGACTCTCAAAGAAACCGTCAATGATTATCAGGGTCAGATTCAGCTACCCGTTCCCAAGACATTCATTCCTTATCTCGAAAAGAACTGGGCTCGAACGCAAGACAATATCTTGAACGGCGCTGAAACGGGAACCGTTATGCGGGCATTGCGTACTTCCGAGGCAGGAATCATTTGTAGCGGTACGGCGACGCTGGAAGCCGCCCTTTCCCAAACGCCGACGGTCGTCGTTTACCGAGTCTCTGACTTGGTTATTTTGGAGCTTCGGCTCATTCGGTTCAAACGACCTCAGTTTGTCAGCCAACCCAACATCCTGCTTCAACGTGAAGTAGTTCCCGAACTCATACAAGAAAACTTTACGGTTGAAAAACTCAAGCGCACTCTGGACGAAATCCAAACCGACGCAGTCGCTCAAAAGCAACGCTCTGCGTTCGCAGAGATCAGCGATCTCTTGGGTGGCGATGATTGCATCACCAAAACGGCCGAGCTGATTTTAGGCAGTTAGCTTCTAACTACCTTAAGGACCGGTAAGGCGTGGCAATGTGTTAAGTCCTCGGTTTTTGGAAGCACTTTAACACTCCACAGCGCCGACTGGCCTCTCTAAAAGGCTCAATAATTCATTGAAGCGAAGGCAGCAGAACTAATAATCTCACCCGCACGAACACATTGCTTCACCCATCAGAAGTCCATTTTTTGGACACTTTGGTAAAGAATTGAACCTAAATTCCGATTTTTCAAAAAAATGTAGCACCGCAACTTTAGGTCCGATCGTGGGGTTCGAAGCCGGAGATATTTGGTCGATATTCAGTTGTCAAAGAATGGTGTAAGCGCAACTTTTGGAAACTCGCGCGACTCAACTAAGGTTTGCTTCGCATTCACCTATACCTCATTATACACTACATATCTATAAATTATCTAATTATTTGATTCAATTGCCATAAAGCAAAGCAAGGCGCACCCAGACCAAGCTAAGTTAATCCCCTTTCAGGCATTTTTAGCTTTACTGTCATTTCGTACTCTCTTGCCTCGATAGTGGGATCAGAGTCAATTGAATATAGGAGGCGATCAGTAATAGATTTGCCAATGATCAGACCGCGAACCTTTCGACCTTCAGCTGTGTTTCGCCGAATCCAATTGACGTACCTCAGAATCTGACCTGCAACAGCATCGCTTGTACGGTCGACTTTCAATTCAACCACGAGAATCGCTCAATTCTTGTCAATACCAATAATGTCAATGATTCCAACTTCAGTACGATATTCAACGTGACCATTGCCATTTTCATCTACAAACGGTTGAAGTCCATCCTCAATAACATGCAAGTGAGAAGCTAGGTAGTCCCTTAAGTGGGCTTCGGCCGCAAAGGCATGATTATCTGGAGTCTCTGTTCGAATCACTTGCTCAACAATCTGAGCCTCCTGGAATTCGCCGACGGCAGCTTGATGTATTTCAAAACTCCCGTTGTCAAGTTTGATTACTTGCCACAATCCATGTCTTTCCACATTGTATGGCTCGTACATACCTGGCCGAATCTTGTACAGTATCTCAAGTCGCCCGGGCTCAAGCTTCACTTTCTTATTTTCTGGACCATGAATACGCGAAGGAGAGTTCACCGTACAGTAGTTAATTTGGGCACTTATGGTGGGAGGGTTCGTTCCTGAATATTTGCTCAGTATCCAATCTCGGATTTGCCCGTTTGTCCTTGCGCCTGATTCTACTGCTTCTTGAATCATTTTCCAAACCGGAGGACGACCGCTATTCACAAATCGTTTTTACCTTAATCTTCTGAATCGCAATAATTCAAAATTCTATGCATGCAATCTCGACACTACTTTCGGCGAATCAAAGTATTCCGTTTGTTTTATATTATTCCTCGCCTTCCTAAGGGTCGAGATATCGCGACGTGGAGACCTCAACCCTTGGAGCGAGCAACGGGTCAAGCTCAATTCAATGAACCAATGAAGTTCGTAACGTTGAATCTATAGGATTTCCTTCCTCAGCTTGTGAAGAGAACCTGATGTAGCGGGGGGCCACATCCGTCTCCTTTCTGCCAACTGCAAACCGCGGTCTGCAGACTCTCACCTAAGCCACGACAAGTTCTTCTTTACTCTGATCGACTTCCGGCATCGTGAATGCCAAGGCGATCACGATTACATACAGAAATCCTGCGTAAAGGAATATCTGTCGAGGATCGGGGAGCTGTCCAGCAAACAACGTTCCAACCGCAGTAATAACTCGTCCAGCGTTATAACAAAACCCCGCCCCCGTGGTTCGGAGCAAGGTAGGAAACAGAAGCGGGAAGTACAGCGGGAACGAGCCGAAAACGCCAAGCCCGAAGAACGCCGCCGCCGTAACCCAAATCTTATACTCATCGGAAGATCGGGGCGTTGAGAAGCCAATCACGAAAACCAACAAGGCGCACGTCAGCAAGATCGCAAAGCCTTTCTTATAGCCCAACCATTTGGTGATAAACGCGCTAAACAGGTTCCCAACGATATTCCAGCAGGTGTACATGATCGTGACCCAAAAGACCATATCTTTCATGTCCGCTGGTGACATGCCTTTGTTCGCCGGGTGAGTCTGGAAAAGTTGGGGGGTGAAGAATAGGATCGTCCACGCACCACATAAAGTGATTGCCGACATGACCAGTACTTTCAAAGTCGTTTTGATGACGGCTGGACCAAACAAAGCCGATATCGGAGGAGTCTCCTCTCGCTCTTTAGCTCCCGACCATTCTTCGGGCTCAGGAACTGCTTTTCTTATCCAAAGCGTGGCAAACGCCGGCAGGACTCCGACGAGAAACACCATCCTTGGTTCGGCAATCAACTTGGTCGCAAGCGCCGCCATCAGCATTCCTGCCATGTAGCCACTCTGCAAGACAGCTCCGCCATAGTGGCGGTACTTCTTGTCCAAGGTTTCAGAGACTAGAGCCGCCCCAGCCGCCCACTCTCCACCGATGCCGAGAGCTGCCAGAAATCGGAAGATCATGAGGTGCCACCACTCGGTTGACACCGCCGCCAGACCGGTAAAGCACGCGTAAAACAAGATAGTGATACTCAGCGTCTTCGTTCGACCGATCTTATCACCGATGCGACCAAACACTGCGCCACCAAGCGCCCATCCAACCAAGAACACTGCTTGAATGATGGCGGCCTTGGTCTTGGTTTCGGCGTCGGCAGGAATGCCTTTGGCATGATGAACGAGTTCACTCACGAAGGGCAATGCAATAAGTCCATACATGAACCCATCCAATCCATCGAATGCCCACCCAAGCCATGCAGCCAGGAACGTCTTCCCTTGCTGACCTTTGATCGTCGTTGATCCGGTTGCTTCCATCTGTTGGACAGATTATAACCTGAAGTGCTTGACTACAGTAAGCGGAGGATGACTTTAAAGAACTTCAACCAGTTCAAGATGACCTTTCTCTTCAGCGATGTCTCGCGGAAATTTCCCGTCTGGACCAGATCTAGATTCTGCTCCATGTTCCTTTAAGAATAGGGCAAGCGGCCGATTTCCAAGGTTTGCAGCATAGTGCAAAGGGGTCCAACCAGCCGTGCTCGCCAAATTGACGTCAGCCCCCTCATAAACAAGCTCTCGGGCAACGGTTTCATGGTCATTCGAAAGAGCCGAGTGAAGGGGAGCGACACCGAGACCATTGTCGCTGAGAGTGTCCAGTACGACGCGACTACCCAGCAAGACCTTGATTGCTTCTTGTCGTCCAAAGTAGGCCGCCAAATGAAGCGGTTGGAAACCGTCTGGACTAAACGACTCCTTTGTTTCGTCGGTGAGCAACTTTTCAAGGTGGACAATCCGACCAAATGCAGCCGCCTCGTGGACGGTCATGGCTGATTTATGCGCGATAATTTGGTCCGCTAATTCTCGTTGACCAAAATAGAGTGCGAGCATTGCCGCGCTGACGCCATCGTCTCCGCTTTCGTCCGCCAGCTCGGGATTTTGTTCTAGTAGCGCAAAGGCGGCTTCAGGTTGCCCTTGCTGAATCAGTTCTATTAACGCCACTACGCCAAATAATATCAGAATTCTGATGACTTGACAACTTCTAGCATCTCGCGGAACTTTGGATTGTCCGCCGATTGGCACCACTCGTAGGCAATTGCTTCGGTATGCGCGGGAATAACTTGGGCATCTCTGAGCCGCTCCATGCCTAACTTGTGCCGATCCTGAGTTCGAGCGGAAACTGCATCCGGGCAAACCACCACCTTCAGGTCATTGGCGAGGAGATCGTGGCAAGTTTGGGAAACACAGATGTGAGTTTCAATTCCAACCACCACAATTTGTTCACGACCGCTTGCCTTGACGAGGTTCACAAATGATTCGTCACGAAAACCGGAGAAGTCCATTTTCCTAAACGGTGAGCCAACGTAAGGCAACAACTTGTCAATCGTTCCGCCCATTTTTTCCGGATATTGCTCGGTCGCCAAAATCGGCACTCCAAACAAAGTTGCCACTTCACAAAGGAATTTACATCGTGCGGCGACGCGATCTGCTTCGAAAATTGGTGCCAAAAAGCGAGTTTGGACATCGATTACGAGCAAAAGTGACTTCTCGGGCAGCAATTTTATTGATGACATTGTAAGATTTTGACCGTGTTTTGTGCTGAAGTGCTGGACATCGCAAGAATACTAGGTTACACTAGGCATGACTTGGGGTGGATGGGTTGAAAACCAGCCCCCAGAGGCGATAGGATATTGTTATGAAAACGACTTTCGTTGCGCTGGCGGCGCTGATGATTTCTGGTGCGGCATTTGCCCAATCCAGCGAAATAGGAATGAACGGTGTTTCCCTGCGATTAGGCATGGTATTCCCGCTCGACAACACGCTTTCGAGCGTGAATGACAACTTTAGCAACTTGGCTTTGGAATTTCAAATCCCATCATCCATTGCGAAGGGTACCGAGAGCTATCTCGCAATTGACTATTTCTCAAAGAACATTGGTCTCTTTGGCAAGGGTTCAGTTGTACCGGTTACCTACAACGTGCGTGTTATGCAAAAGTCAGGCACGACTCGACAAACTTACGCATACGGCGGACTTGGTGTAGCATTCTTTGATATGACTGGTCCAAGCCAAACGGTGGTTTGTGCTCGTGGTGGTTTTGGAATGAATACCGGCGAACATATTTTCATTGAAGCTGGTGGCACGTTCTCAGCAAAATCAAATACTCAAGGATCGTTCAACACGATCGGTATTTCAGTCGGCTACCGATTCTAATCGACTAGCTCGTAAATAAAAAAGCCCCAACTCGATGAGTTGGGGCTTTTTTGGTCTTAACCTAACCCTGGGCGCTAACCATTGCCCAGATTTCTTTGAGCGATGCAGCTGACTTGAGGAGCAATTCCTTCTCTTCGGCACTCACCACTGGCTCGACCACTTCGACCACTCC